>JALVES010000256.1 GCA_027030635.1 Saprospiraceae bacterium
CATTTTTTTTACCACGGCGCTCACGGAGTATTCACGGAGAGGTCATTTTCCATTCTCAATTCTTTTCACCACGGAGTTCACAGAAAAAACGCACATCAAAAAAAACAGTCACCAATCCGACAAAACAAAGTTTTGTTTTTGGCCGGCAACAAGTAACGCCCTATAATAGCGCTACAGACCATTAAAAAGAATCGCCCAAACCACATTGCATAGTTTTTTTAAAGTTTACGCAACCCAAAATAATTGTGCCATGAAAATTTCTATTCCTGTTTTGTCGCTTTCCTTTTTCATTCTTCTTTTTTCTCCCTGTCTGCAGGCACAGACCACCGACCAAATTTGGTTTGGCGAAGGCAAAAGCTGGCACCTGAGCTATGAGGGCCAGGATGCCACGGGCTGTGAAAAATGGACCGTCAACGGCAGCGAGAATATCGCCGGCATAGATGCCCATCGCATAGAAGCCACGGGCTGGAAATATCAACTGCCCTTTTCTCATCTCGACACCAATACTTTCCAAATTCCGGCCTATGGCTATACCTCGGGCGACAGCGTATTTCTCTATACCCAAGACTTCTCCATCTGGGCCTCCGAAGCCTGGTACCTCGCCTACGACATGAGCATGCAGCCCGGCGACACCATATCCTATCAGTACGATTTCGACTGGGCCGGCCTTACCCACTTAGAACTGGCCCTGGATTCGCTGGACGAAATCGCGCTCAATGACAGCATTTCACGAAAGTGGATGCATTTCAACATTTGGTATCAGGAAGACAGCATCCCCCTCTTGCTCGGAGATGCTGCAGTCATAGAAGGCATCGGCCTGAGTTGTATCTCGCGGGCGCTTTCCGATCAGTTTGGCGACCCTCCGCCTTTTTCTTATCCCTGCCGCGAAAAGAGTTTTCCCGTAAACCCGGGCACAGGCCCTGTCTGGAGTTTCCCCGACCCCCGCTATGCGATCATTTCTTATATCTTCTTCGATCCCTCCGAAGCCGTTGCTTTTAGACACATCAATTGTTATGAAGACGGCCAGGTGAGCATCAATACCGATCCAAATGGAGAAAGTTGCTGCGCCATTCCACCCCAATACTTAGATGCCTCCGACTTGCCTCCCGACTTGCAATTATTCAGGCTTTCGCCAAATCCTGCTACGGGCACGAGCATCCTGGAGTATCAGTTAGAAGGCTCTGCTTCAAAAGACCGGTTCCTGCTGCTCAACGCCACAGGGCAAATCCTCAACACGCATCAAGCCAATGCCCCAAAAGGCACCTGGGAAATTGCTCTCCAACATTTGCCGAAAGGCACTTACTTTGTAGTCTGGCAGCGCGAGGGGCAAATTCGCTACGGAAAGACCTTGCTGGTGGAGTAAGGCCGGAGGCTACGACCTAATACGCCCTGCTCGCGATGTACCCAAAGTGAGATGGTTTGCCCAAACCACTTCGGTCTATGTACAAAAGACTACTCAGATGACAGACATCAACTGCGACATGGGCGAAAGCTACGGCCGCTTCAGACTGGGAAATGACGAGGCTGTGATGCCTTACATCACCTCCTGCAACATCGCCTGCGGCTTCCATGCCGGCGACCCGCTGACCATGGAGCGAACCCTGCTGCTCGCAAAAAAGCATGGCGTACATGCAGGAGCACATCCCTCCTTCCCCGACCTGGCCGGCTTCGGAAGGCGCCCCATGAAACTCCCTCCGGAAGAACTGCGCAGCCTGCTCATCTATCAAATTTCTGCCCTCAAAGGCATGGCCGAAAGCCTGGGCATAAAAATCCGGCACGTCAAACCTCACGGAGCGCTCTATCACACCGTCTCCACCGATGAAGAAGCCGCCCGCGCTTTTGCAGAAGCCGTCCACGCCATAGACCCGGAGCTGCTCGTCTTCGGCCCGGCCCAAATGCCACAGGGAAAAAACAAAGAACTCTTCAATGCCTGCCGCGAAAAAGGACTGCACTACCTGCACGAAACCTTCGCCGACAGAAATTACTTAGACGACGGCTCCCTCGTGCCCCGCTCCCACCCTCAAGCCATCCTTCACAATCCCGAAGAAATCGCAAAACGCGCCCGCCTCATGCTACACGAAAAAACCGTAACCACCCTCTCCGGAAAAAAAATCCCCCTGCAAACAGACACCCTCTGCCTGCACGGAGACCACCCGCAAGCTGCAGAAATTGCGAAAGCGCTGTGGGAGTGGCTGAATCGGGGAAATCGGGGAAATCGGTGAAATCGGGGGAATCGGCGGAATTGTCCGCCAGACCCGATCCCTGAGCTGGAGCGGGAGCGGAAGATCGGGGAGCGGGTTTTGAAAAAGCCGCATGTCGGTTATCCGTTGTCCGTTGTCGGGCTGCCTGTTTATTGTTTATCGTGTATCGTTGTTTTTGGGCGTGGTGGGATAACGACCGTGACGGGGTGAGCGGCTTAGGGAAAAGCAAAAAATCTGTGTAATCCCATAATCTGTGTAATCTGTGATTCTGACGATGAACGTAACGAACGTAACGAACGTGATGAACGTAACGAACGTGATGAACGTGATGAACGTGACGAACGTGACGCGTAACAAAGGTAACAATCGTACCCCAACCATGCTCGAATACGGACTCAAGCCCGTAAGCAGCCGGCTGAGCAAGGTCGAAGCCCGGCATAATTTCAGCTCGCGGCGTAAGCCTTGAGCAAAACCATTATAGCCCCCCCACGCGATGCGAAGCGAGCGTAAAATCACATTAGACGCGCAGCG
>JALVES010000257.1 GCA_027030635.1 Saprospiraceae bacterium
TGATGAACGTGATGAACATGGATGAACTGTGTTTGGATAGGGCCTTAAGGGCATTGCGGTGAACTCACCACGGAGTTCACGGAGGGTTCACGGAGAGGTTCTATGTTGGTTGAATCGGTTGAATCGGTTGAATCGGCGAAATCGGTTGAATCGGCGAAATCGGTGGAATCGGTGGAATCGGTGGAATCGGGGGAAGCGGTGGAATCGGTGGAATCGGGGGAAGCGGGGGAGGCGGTGGAATTGGTGGAATCGGGGGAAGCGGGGGAAGCGGGGGAAGCAGCGTAGTGTAGGTGCTTGTTAATAATTTGTTAGATGGGGGCGCCACACTCAATTTTCGCAGCGGGCTAAAGCCGACTACACTACGCGCGCTGAAGCACGCGGTACTAATTAGCGGGCTAAAGCCCGCTCAACTAAACGCTAAACGCTAAACACTAAACACTAAACACTAAACTCCCCAAAAAACTCATCCACCCTCCCCCTACAGTCTCCCTGCAAGATGATTTCGCCGTTTTTGACGGAGCCGCCGGTGCCGCAGAATTGGCGGAGTTCTTTGGCCAGTTTTTGGAGGGCTTCTTCTGTGCCGTGGAAGTTGCTGATGATGGTTACGGTTTTGCCGCCGCGGCCTTTGCGTTCGATGCGGGTGTGTAGTTTTTGGCGGGAGAGGGGAGGGGTTTCTTTTTCTTCTTCGGCGGGGGTGTCAAAGAGGCCGGCGAAGATGTTTTCCATGGTTTCCGGTTGGGTGGAATAGACCAGGCCTCCTTCTTCGTTTTTGAGTTTGTGCTTTTTTTTCTTTTTGGCCATTTTGTGGAGTTTTTGGGCCTTGTGCAGCTTTGCTGCACAAGGCTCTTTTTTTATTCGACCCAGTCGGCTATGAAGACGTTGGTGTCGTGTCCTCCGCCATTGTGGCGGTTGGAGGAGAAGGCTACTTTTTTGCCATCGGGGGAGAAGATGATGAAGGCGTCGAAGACGTCGTCGTAGGTGATTTGCTCGAGGCCCGTGCCGTCTAAGTTGATGGAGAAGACGTTGAACCTGGGGCGCCCTTTGCCCGTGGAGTGGTGGTTGGAGCTGAAGAGGATTTTTTCTCCCGAGGGGTGGAAGAAAGGAGCCCAGTTGGCGCCGCCGAGCTGAGTTATTTGACGTAAGTCAGAGCCATCTACATTGCAGACGAAAATTTCCATATTGGTGGGTTGTACCAGGCCTTGGCTGAGCAGTTCTTTGTAGGTTTTGACTTCCTCTTCGGTTTTTGGGCGGGAGGCGCGGAAGACCAGTTTTTTGCTGTCGGGCGAGAAGAAGGCTCCGCCGTCGTAGCCGAGTTCGTGGGTTACCTGGTGGAGGTCGGTGCCGTCTATGTTCATCGTCCAGAGTTCGAGGTCGCCGGAGCGGGTGGAGGTGAAGACGATTTTTTTGCCATCGGGGGAGACGGTGGGTTCGGCATCGTAGCCGGGCTCGTTGGTGAGTTGGCGGATGATGTTGCCCTTGAGGTCGGCGACGAAGATGTCGTAGCTGTCGAATACGCCCCAGACGTATTTGTCGTTGATGTGGGGGGCCTGTGGGCAGGTGTCGGCAGCCAGATGGGTGGAGGCATAGATGATGCTGGTATCGCCGGGCATGAAGTAGGCGCAGGTGGTGCGGCCTTTGCCGTTGCTGATGCGGGGCGGGTGCTCACCTGTGTAGCCGGTAACGGGCATGTAGTAGATTTGGTCGCAGGCGTTTCCCCAGGCGGGATTGTCGGACTGGAAGGAGAGCTTTTGACCGTCGAAGCTGAAGTAGGCTTCGGCATTGTTGCCGCCGAAAGTGAGCTGGCGGAGGTTGCGAAGGTGTTTTTCCTGCGGGTAGCGCAGGCTGTCGGCAGTTTCTTCAGGGCTGCTTTCTTCCGGAGTCGTATCTGATGGCTCTCCGCAGCCCGTGATGAGGCTGAGGAGCAGGCTTACGAGCAGGCCGCTTAAAAGAAAGTGAAGGCTGTTCTTTTTCATTTTGTGCGTGTTGTTTTGAGGTGATGCCGCTGAGAGCGTTGGCTTCATAAGTCAGCGTTGTCGTAGTATCCCATATCGCGGTCTTTCAGCATTTTGACGATGTAGGTGATTTGACCGAGGTGATAGGAGAAGTGTTCGGTTACGTGTATCAAAATCCCCATGCCTGTGGGGCGGAAGATTTGGACTTCATACGTTTGCAACAACTGCTCGGAGCTGAGGGTTGGCAGCAGGGCTGAGACTTCGGCTTCCAGTTGGTCTAAGCAGTGGAGCAATTCCTCTCGCGATTGCGTTCCCTGTTCGGAAAATTCCCTTGCTCTTTGGCGGATGTCGGGGGCGCCTCCGAGGGCACTTAGCACCCATTGGCGCACATTGCCGCAGAGGTGTAATACCAGGTTGCCGGCGGCATTGGAAGAGGTGTTGGGGCGTTGCCAGAGTTCTTCTTCGCTCAGTTCATGCAGGCATTTGCGCAAGCGCGGGAAGCCCTCTTCGAGCAGGTGTTGGCGGATGCTTTGGAGGAATGCTTCGTGCCACATGGTATTAATGGTAGAACAGCATTTGCTCCAAAATGAAAATCCCTGCTCCGGCGAGGAAGCCCAGGGCTGCCAGCCAACTGACTTTTTTGAAGTACCAGATGAAGTCTATCTTCTCCATACCCATAGCTGCCACACCTGCTGCCGAGCCGATGATGAGCATGCTGCCACCCGTACCGGCTGAGTAGGCGATGAAATGCCAGTAAGAAGCATCTAAGGGGAAATCGTACATACCCATGGCAGCAGCTACCAGAGGCACGTTGTCTATGATGGCCGAGAGGAAGCCGAGGATGATGATGACGATGTCCACACTGGGGATGACTTTGGCCAGGGCTTCTGCCATGTAGCGCAGGGTGCCCACGTACATTTCTTCGCCATTGTGCTGAATGGTGCCGAATACCAGGCTCTCCAATGCCGCCACGGCCATCAGGATGCCGAGGAAAAACAGGATGCTCGACATCTCAATGCGGGACAGGGCCTTGTGGGCGCTGTACAAATGCCTGCGCTCTTCCGTAAAGTTTTCTTCGGGATGGATGTATTCGGATACCAGCCAGACAACGCCAAGGCTGAGCATCATGCCGAGGTAGGGGGGCAGGTGGGTCAGGGTCTTAAAGATGGGTACTGCAATGATTGCGCCCAGTCCGAGATACAGCATCAGGCGGCTGCTCAACAGCTTTTCGGCTACCAGATCTTCATGGGCATCTACCTGGACTTTCCCTTTGAAAGGTTTCATATAGCTGGCTACCAAAGCCGGCAGCACAAAGCAAACCACTGAAGGCACAAAAACGTGCTCAATGAGGCCTGCTGCCGATACCTTATGCGCGATCCAGAGCATGGTCGTGGTAACATCCCCAATGGGAGACCAGGCGCCGCCTGCATTGGCTGCAATGACGACCAGGGCTGCATACCACAGCCGGTCGGAATGTTTCGGGATGATCTTGCGCAGCAGCGTAACCAGCACGATGGTAGCCGTCAGGTTGTCAATGATGGCCGAGAGCACAAAGCCCAAACCGCCAATGATCCACAACAACTTGCGCTTGCTGGGCGTGTGTACGTAGCCCTTCAAGACCTCAAAGCCGCGGTGCAGGTCAATGATCTCCACAATGGTCATGGCGCCGATGAGGAAAATGAGAATCTCCGCCGTCTTGCCGAGATGGTGCAGCAGGGTGTTTTGAAAACCCTCTTTAGCCGCTTCTCCGGAGGCGCCCAAAGCGCCCCAGACCTGCTCGTGATAGTCTATCACACTCAGCCAACCCTGGTTGAAGCCAATGGCCAGCAAAGCCCACATGATGGCGGCCATGAGCAAGGCCGGTACGGTTTTGTCCAACTTCAAAGGATGCTCAAAGACTATGGTCATATAGCCGAGCACGAAGATGAGTATAATGATGGCAGTCATAGCGTTTAAGGTCGTTCGTTTTAGAAAGGCGTAAAGCTATGAAAAATTGGTGGAATTGGGGAAATCGGTGAAATCGGGGAAATCGGGGGGGCGGTTGTCGGTTGTCGGTTGTCGGTTGTCGGTTGTCGGTTGGCGTAATCCGTGAAATCCAATAATCCGTGAAATCTGTGATTCTGACGGTGAGCGTGATGAGCGTGATGAGCGTGATGAACGTGACGAACGTGATGAACGTGATGAACGTGATGAACGTGACGGGCGTAACGCGTGGCGGGCTTGGCTGAGCCATGCTTGGATAGGACCTCAAGGGCATTGCGGTGAACTCACCACGGAGTTCACGGAGTTCACGGAGTGTTCACGGAGAGGGGAGGGTTTCTATGTTGGTGGAATCGGTGGAATCGGTGGAATCGGTGGAATCGGCGGAAGCGGGGGAATCGGCGGAATCGGGGGAATCGGGGGAAGCGGGGGAATCGGCGGAATCGGCGTAGTGTAATTACTTGTTAATAATTTGTTATATGGGGCGCCGCACTCAATTTTTGCAGCGGGCTAAAGCCGACTACACTACGCGCGCTGAAGCACGCGGTACTCATTAGCGGGCTAAAGCCCGCTCAACTAAACGCCAAACTAAACAATAAATCAACACTAAACCCTAAACCCTCAACCCTCAACCCTAACTGTAAACGGTCAACTGTAAACAGTAAACTTTAAAACACTAAACACTCAACATCAAAAACGCATCATCCACAGAATGCCCCCCAATCGCCGTCCGCCTCAAAGCCGTTAGACAGGCTCCGCTTTCGAGGCTTTGGCCGAAGTCGTGTGCCAGGCTGCGGATGTAGGTGCCTTTGCTGCATTGGACTTCGAAGTCTATGTACGGCAGCCGTATTTGCCGAAAGGCAAAATCGTAAATCTCTATTTGGCGGGCTTTGCGCTCTATGGTCTTGCCTTTTCGGGCGAGTTTGTAGAGCGGCTGGCCTTTGACTTTGACGGCGGAGTACATGGGCGGTATCTGCTCGATTTTGCCGATGAATTTTTGGCGGGCGAGTTCCAGGTCTTCTTCGCTGATGTGTTCCCAGGGGTATTGGCGGTCTTCTTCCGTTTCGGCATCGTAGGAGGGGGTGGTGGCGCCGAGCTTGAGCGTGCCCGTGTAGGTTTTGGGCAATTCCTGGAATTGGGTGATGCTCTTGGTGGCCTTGCCCGTGCAGATGATGAGCAGGCCGGTTGCCATGGGGTCGAGGGTGCCGGCATGACCGACTTTTATTTTTTTGACGCCGGTGATGTGCCGCAGCCGCCAGCGGATTTTGTTGACCACATCGAAGGAGGTCCAGCCTTGGGGTTTGTCCACGAGGAGGACGGCGCCGCTGAGGTAATCGGCCGATTCGTCTAAGGTTTTGAGGATGGGGAAGGGGGTCATGACTGCACTAACTTTACCGCATCGCCTTTGCGAATGATGCCGCCGCGTATGACGCGGGCCGTGATGCCTCCGTGACCGAGCATGGCGTTGTAGCCGCCCGGGCCGAGGTTTTCCTCCATCTGATGACAGGGCGGACAGGTGCCGGTCATCTCCAGAATGACTTCTTCGCCTATGCTGAATTGCCTCTTGCCTTCCATGCCCTCCGGCTGTGCGAAAGCCAGCAAATTGATGCCGCTTACCACCAGATTGCGGCGCGTCAGCAGGGGAGAAACGGACTCTTTGCCGAGGATGCGGGCAACGACCTCGAGATGTTCGGCCTGGATGAGCGTTACCTGCCGTTTGCCGCTGCTGCCCTGGTAGTGGTCGCCCTCCAGGCCGTTTTCCGTTTGGACGCGGACTTCCTGCAGGAAGACGGGCGTTGCACCTTTGTGGGGGCGCACGCTTATCCACTCTAAACAACCGATTTGCGGAAGCGTTTGGAGAAGTTTTTCCTTTTCTGTCGTTGCCATGACCATTAAATTTTGCTCTATAGGCCTGAAATCAGGTGCTCAAAGGTAGGATATTTTATATATTTGGGTTTTTCTTCTTGATTGTAAAACCCTGTTTATGCGCTTTTTTCACCCTTTTATCTCGATCGGCAGCTTCTTCCTGCTGCTTTTTTCATTTGCCGCAAGGCCAACGCTTACAGCTCAAAATGCGGAGGATTACGATCTCATTCTCCGAACGGGCGTCCTGCCTATGGCCGAAAATGCGGCGCGTTTTGAAAGTCTGCCCGTGAGCAGCAGCAGCGAATTGGAAGGCCGGCTCTACATGTTGGTGCAGTTTTATGAAATTCCCAATGCCGAACAGCGCCGTCGCGTGGCGGAGGCCGATGTGAAATTGCTGGATTACCTCGGCAACCGAACCTGGAATGCGAATCTTCCCGCGGAGATTTCTTCGGAGAGCTTGCAGAGTCTGGGCATACGTTCGGTGATGCCTGTTCCGGCTTTCGCCAAATGGGACCCGCGCCTCGATGCTGCTTTGGAGTCCGAAACCGGAAGGGTGGTGGTCATGCTCATGGCGCAAAAAGACCTGGCGGAAGAGCGCGTACAGGCTTATCTGGAAAGCGACGGCATTGCCGTGGAGGCGCATCGGGGACGACTTTGGCGCGTGCAACTGCCGGTGTCTAAGCTGGCTGCTCTGCCGCAATGGCCGTACATCAGTTGGATAGAGCCCGAGCCCGAAAAAGGGGAGCCGGAAGACACGCGGGGGCGGGCCTTGCATCGCGCCAATACCGTTAACGGGCTATTGCCCGACTCGTATCATTTCGATGGCAGTGGCCTGGGCGTGCTGGTGCGCGATGACGGTCCTCTCGGCCCGCATATTGACTTTCAGGGGCGTCTGACCAATGGCGTTTTCACCGGAGCCGACGGCACCCATGGCGATGGCGTGGCAGGCATCCTGACGGGCGCCGGCAATCTGGACCCCTACATGAAGGGCATGGCGCCGGGAGCCGATGTGTATGCCATTCCGTACCAGGCGGATTTTTTGGACAACACCCTTGATTTGCACATAGAAAACGGCGTTTTGGTGACGAACTCTTCGTACAGCAACGGCTGCAATGCCGGTTATACCGCCATCACCAATACAGTGGATGGCCACATGTACGACTATCCGACCTTTATGCACGTCTTTTCCGCAGGCAACTCCAACGGCAGCAATTGCGACTATGGCGCCGGCTCGCAGTGGGGAAACATCACAGGGGGGCATAAGCAGGGCAAAAACGTGATTGCTACGGCCAATCTTTATCAAAACGGCAACCTGGTTTACAGCTCCAGCCGGGGCCCTGCTTATGACGGGCGTATTAAGCCGGACATAGCTGCTAATGGCGCGGAGCATTTTTCCACCGACCCCAACAATCAATACAGCGAGTTTGGCGGTACTTCAGGGGCAGCACCCGGCATCGCGGGGGTTTTGGCCTGCCTGCATCAGGCCTATCGCGATTGGAACGGAGGTGAAACTGCTCCTGCTGCGCTCCTTAAAACCATTTTGCTGAACACCGCCACCGATCGCGGCAACGAAGGCCCCGATTTTCAATTTGGCTGGGGCCAGGTGAATGCCCTGCGTGCATTGCGTGCGCTGGAAGAAGGGCGCTATGCCTCGGCAGAGGTGGATCAGGGAGGCCAGTACGACTTTAGTTTGAACATTCCGGCGGGTCTTTCCCAAGTCAAGCTCATGATCTATTGGGCCGACCCTCCCGCCATGCCCGAAGCCTCTGTGGCGCTGATTAACGATCTGGATTTGATCGTCACGGGGCCGGATGGAAGTACGCACCTGCCTTATGTCTTAGACCCTACGCCCAATGCCAGCACCCTGGGTCAGCCGGCTACAGCCGGCGAGGACCACCTCAACAACATGGAGCAGGTGGTCTTGCTCGATCCGGCTGCGGGCAACTGGACGCTCTCCATCAGCGGCACTGCCGTGCCCGAAGGGCCCCAGCTCTTTTACATTAGTTGGGATTTTATCACTTCCGTACCCGAGCTGACTTATCCCAATGGAGGCGAGGGCTTTGCTCCGGGCAGTCAACAGCGCCTGCATTGGGATGCCTATGGCGATTTGGGGGATTTCACCCTGGAGTACTCCATAGACAGCGGACAGGTGTGGAGTGCGCTCGCTACGGTAAACAGTGGCCTGCGCATGTACGACTGGGTGGTGCCTGCTGAGGTGAGTGGCAAAGCCATGGTTCGCATCACGCGCAATGGCGAGACAGATGTGAGCGAGGTCTTTAGCATCATAGGCGTTCCGGAGCAGTTGCAGGTAACGCAGGCCTGCCCCGACAGCATTTTCCTGAGCTGGCAGGAAGTGCCCGGCGCCGTGGCTTATGAGCTGTTTCAACTCGGCGATAAATATATGGAAGTTGTTGGCACGAGTACGAGTACAAATATCGGCATACCCACCATCAATGGAGATCCTTCTGAGGACTATTGGTTTGCCGTAAGGGCCATCACAGATGCCGGCATGCCCGGGCAGCGTTCGGTGGCCATTCACTACAACGACGGCTTGTACAACTGCCCGCTCGACAATGACCTGGCGCTCAATTATCTCTCGGCGCCCTCAGTGAACATTGCCCTGGGTTGCGGCGCTTTCAATTCGGAGGTCAAAGTACAGCTACAGAACAACGGCGCTACCGAAATAACGGATATCACCCTGGCCTATCAGGTAAACGACGATGCGCCGGTTATGGAAACGCCCGCCAATTTTTCCCTGCCGGCAGGGGGGAATATGGAATACACCTTCTCCACGCCCTTAAACCTTTCGGTAAATGGTGCTTACGAGCTCAGGGTCTGGGGCCTTTTGGCCGGCGATGAAGCGGCCTTTAACGATACGCTTAGTCATGATTTTGAGCTGCAGGTCTATCCCGGCGATGGCGAGCTGCCCGGCTATACGGAAGATTTTGAAGGGGGCAGCCTGCCCGATTTCTGGGCGATTTCGAACCCCGACCAATCCCTCAGTTGGGAGCAGACCAGTGTTCCCGGCTCTGATGGGAATACCACTTCCTGTTTCTATGTAAACAACTTCTTTTACTCGGATGCGGGTCAGGAAGATGCGCTCATCTCGCTGCCTTTTGATTTGACGCAGCTCGGTGCCGATGAGCATGCGGCTGTCTCTTTCGATTTGGCTTATGCCTTTTACAATGAGACCTATTTTGATGCTCTGCGGGTGGATGTCTATACCAACTGCGGGGAGACTTTTGAAGGTACGGTTTACTACAAAGAGGGTGCTGACTTGCAAACGGAGCCGCCGACCACCTCTGTGTATGTACCTTCCGGAGCCAACTCCTGGCGCACGGAGTTCATCAATCTGGACGACTACATCGGGGAATCCATCGTCCTTCGCTTTGTCAACATCACGGGCTATGGCAATTCGCTGTACATTGACAACATTGGTTTGTTGACGGGGCAGCCTCCGGTGGCGGGTTTTGCCAGTTCGGCGCCTCAGGTTTGCACGGGCAATGCTTTGCTGTTTCTCAGCACAGCCACCGGAGATGAGCTGACTTATGCCTGGGACTTTGGTCCGGGTACGACGCCTTCTTCAGGTACGGGGCCCGGGCCTTATGCCGTAGTTTTCACCCAGCCGGGCCCGAATGTCATTACGCAAACCGTCAGCAACGGTTTTGGCGAAGATACTTATCAGCAGGTCATCACGGTGCTTCCGCCGGCCCATGCAGCTTTCAGTTCTGTGTATCAGGGGTATGGCAAGTATCAGTTCACCAGCAATTCCGTCAGCGCGGATAGCTACCTGTGGGACTTTGGCGATGGCACTACTTCCACAGAGGCCTCGCCTCTGCATCAATACCAGCAGGCCGGCGCCTACACCGTTACGCTCAGCATAGACGGCCCCTGCGGCTCTGATGAAGTTACCGAAACCCTCAACGTCATCACTGCTGCCCATACTCCCGATGAAGTCGCTTTCAGCGTTTTCCCCAATCCGGGAAATGGAGTCTTCTTCATCAAGATGGAGGGCGGGCAGTCCTGGCAATGGTCCATCAGCGATGCCAACAGCCGCATGCTGAGGCAGTCGGCTAACAGCCTGCCACCGTCACCCTCCGGCGAAACGCGCATTGACACCCAACTGCCCCCCGGCGTCTATTTCCTCAAGGTGCAGACGGAAGACGGTCGGAGCGGGGTTGTTCGGTTGGTGGTTTTGTTTTAGTGTTTAGCGTTTAGTGTTTAGCGTTTAGCGTTTTAAAGTTTACTGTT
>JALVES010000258.1 GCA_027030635.1 Saprospiraceae bacterium
TACATCATTTGGCGAAAGCCCGCCTGCCTCCAACAGCCATATCAGAAAAGAATGGGAGGGCGTCAGCTCAGCTACCGCAATTTTCTTGCCCTTCAAATCGGCTACGGAATTAATGCCCCGGCGCGCCACAATGGCATCGCCCCCGCGCGACCAGTCGGCCTGGAAAACCACCACGGGCTTGTAGTCTATGAGGCTGTTCACCTCGGTGGGGAAAGCGTCAATGGTGGCCCAGAGCAAATCCACATCGCCGCTCTTGAAGGCAGCGCGGGAAGCGTCGAAATCGTCTAACACTTTAAACTGCACTTTGAGTCCGTATTCTTTGGTAAAGCGGGAGTCGGGATTGGGGTCAAAGCCGCGATTGAAATACTGACCGCCGGCATAACCGCCCCAGGTAACCACGCCGATTTTGATGACATCGTCGTCATTGGCATACTGATTGCCTCCGGTTTTGGAGTCGGGCTCCTGGTTCAACAGGTTTTGGCCAAATTCAGTGTTTTGCAGAATCCAGCGGCCGCCGAACACTACAGCCCCTACGATGAGCAGGGTAATGAGAAATTTTGAGAAAGTCGTCAGTCGTTTAGCCATGATGGTAAAGAGTTGTGATTTTAAGGGTTAATCAAAAAAACTGTCGTACTGATTTTCGCGGTCCTCGCGCACTACGGGCTCCTCCACGGGGCCTTTCAGGTCGAGGGTGTCGGAACCGTCTTCGGCAGAAAGCAACAGGGCTTCTTTTTCATCGCCCAGCAATTTGGAAGACTCCTTTTCCCACTTTTCGAGCATTTTCAGGCCTTCTTCTTCAAAGACGCCGTTTTGCAGGTCTATGGACTCCATAAAGGTAGAGGAAAGCTCCATAAAGCGCTCCATTTCTCCCACTTTGCTGCTGACGTCGTCGGCCACGGCTTCGAGGGCCATGTCAAAAGCCATGAGCTTGTCCTTATCGCCACGTATGATGTTCATGGCGGAGTTCATGGCAGAGTGGGAAGCGAGAATGGCCTTGCGCTCCTGTTCTTTCATCTTGACCTGGTCGGCTATGTCTTCTTTGAGGACGTAGGAGTTGTCGTACATCTTTTTGAGCACGCGGTAAAGCACCTCCATTTTGCGGTAGAGGTCTTCGAGTCGCATATTGGATTCCTTCAGGCGACCGGCCTTGCGGGTTTTGAGGATGAGCTGGGCAGCGTCTTTTTGTTCTTTGGCCTTGCTGGCCACTTCGAGATTGTCTTTGATGGCCTCTTTGTTTTTATAGATCAACTCGCCCAGGACGTGCATCTGACTTCTGAGCTTGTTGAGCTGGCGCTTCATGTTGGTCAGGTTTTCCTCGAGGTCTTCTACATAAGACTTGAGGATACTGATGGGGTCTATTTTGATAAACCAGGAGGTGATCCAACGCATTACGCTCTTGTACATATACCAGACGCCGGCCCGCATCTGAGGGTCCAAAGCCATATACACCAAAGCGGCAAGGACGATTACACTGACTACCACGCCTATCGTACTGCCTGTAATCCAGGTGAGTATGGCAGCGGAGAACTTATACCCCAGATAAGCCGTTCCGCCCAAAATAGCAGCCAGAAAGATTCCGCCGGTAACGCCTTCCGGACGGCTCCAAAAAGATTTGGGCTGCATGTTCTTATTTGTTGTTTTATCCATAGCCTTCACCGCTGGTTTTTCCTGTGCTTATGAAAGGTAATTACTTCAGGTATTGCTTCATTTTTTCGACGTCTGAATGGATTTGTTCGGTCAACACTTTCAGAGAGGCCATGAAATCGTTGGCCGTGTTTTGGATCTTCTGTTTTTCGACACTTAGAGATGATCGAATTTTTTCGGCCTTTTTACCGGCCTCCTCAATCTCCTTTTTGAGTTGCTCGATTTGTTTTTGCCTGGCCGTGATGGATTCCTGCAGTGCTTTGAGCTCTTTTTCTCTTTGCGTAACCTTTTGGTCTTGTTGTTTCTTCAGTGCTTGTTTAAACTTCAGCTCTTCCTGTGTAAGCACCGAGATGTAGTGTTTGGCAGATTCAATCAGGGCATCCCGTTGCACGCCGAGGGATTTGGCCATGGCCATGGCCGACTGGTAGCGCGTGGCCTCATCCATGGGCATTTTCTCCAGCGATTGCAGGGATTGCTTAAACTCTAAGTAATCGAAGCCTTCTTTGTTGTTTTTCTCCAAAGCGCCGAAGAGCACTTCTATAAATTTATTGCGGACTTTGCCACCTTCGCCGGTGGACTTGGCGATGGAAAAGGCTTCCTGCCCGGCGGCCGGCTGTGCCGCCTGAGATTTGACATCTCCCTGCGCATCAGCAGCAGCTTTTTTCTGTGCAGGCGCTTCCTCTTCTTCAATGACGAACAGCGATTTGAGTTTCTCAAACATAGACATTCTTTTAAGACAGCGCAAATTACGAAGAATTCGCAAACTGCAAACAGCCTTTTATGCTAATCTTTACTAACTTTGGGGGTTCAAACACCCACACACTCGAAAACCATGCCCGTAAAAACCATCATACAAAAGGTAAAGGCCTTCCTGCTCGAAGGGCAAACCGCCCAAGCGCTGGATGCCCTGATTGCATTTCTCGAAAGAGAAGAAAAATACGAGCAATTATTGCGCATGGCCATCAACGTGCGCAGCGAATACAGCCGCCTGCAGGATGAACAAAGCCAGGGGTTCATCAGTTCAGACGAAGCCAACGCCCGCCTCAACCGCCTCAATGCCCGCCTGCTCGACC
>JALVES010000259.1 GCA_027030635.1 Saprospiraceae bacterium
CAGAGTTGGATGAGAATCCCCTCAGGGCAGAGGAGAGCAAGGTAGATATTTCCCTGGCCTATCCCTTCAAGGAAAAGACCATCATGGACCTGCATTTGCCGGAAGGCATGGAGATCGTTTCCGTGCCGGAGTCCGTCAAAATCAATTTGCCCAATCGGGGCGGGCGCGCGCTCTGCATTGTTACTGCCGGCGGAGGCAAAATCAAGCGCATGGAGACGCTGCAAGTGAATCAGACGGAATTTACGCCCGAGGAATATCCCTCCTTGAGGGACTTTTTCAGCTTGTATTTTGATCGGGATGTAGAACCGATTTTGTTGAGGTAAAATAATTTTCCCTATCTTTGCCCCGATGAATTGCCAAATGACGAACACGGCCACGTATTTTACTTATTACTTTTATGGTACGTCCATGAAAGGGGCCGCAGGCATTTGGTGATGTTTTAAATCATCTGACGCAAATTTAAAGGCCCCGGGTTCGGGGCTTTTTTTTTGCATAAAAGGCTTGCTATGAACGATGGTACAAAGACTTTTGCATCCGGTCGGCGCGTGGCTATTCAGGGGGTTCGGGGGGCTTTTCACGAGTTGGCGGCGCGTCGGGCTTTTGCGGGGGAGGAGATTGAAATCGTGTGTGCCTCCACTTTTGAGGAGTTGGTTGAGCTGGTGGAAAAAGGTGAGCGGGCGGATGCGGGGCTCATGGCTATTGAGAATACTTTGGCGGGCAGCATCATGGACAATTACCGCTTGTTGCAGGAGCGCAATTTGGGCATTTGCGGAGAGGTTTATTTGCACATTGAGCAAAACCTGATGGCCTTGCCAGGTGTGAAGATCGAAGATTTGAGGGAGGTGCATTCACATCCCATGGCGCTGGCTCAGTGTCGTACATTTTTTGAGCAGCATCCGCATATCAAGCTGGTGGAATCTCAGGATACGGCCTACAGCGCCCGCTTGCTGAGCGAGGAAAAAAATCCCGAGCGGGGAGCCATTGCATCTGTTTTGGCGGCCGATTTGTATGGCCTGGAAATCATTGCTGCAGGCATTGAGACGCATAAGCAAAATCATACGCGATTTTTGAGTTTATTGCCTTTCGGCAAATGCCCAAAAAACTCAGAGGCCGATAAGGTGAGCATCAGTTTTGCTTTGCCTCATCGCACGGGCAGTTTGCACGGCGTCTTGGCCGTGCTGTCGGCCTATCAATGCAATCTTACGAAAATCCAATCGGCACCAATTGTGGGGCAGCCGTGGGAATATTTGTTTTTTATAGACTTCATTCGGCAGGGAGTGCAGGATATTCAGCAGGCTTTGGATGCGATCAGGCCTGTTACGCATGGTTTGCGGGTGTTGGGGATTTATGAGTCTTCGGTGGAGTAATAAAAATTAAAAAAATGATTGTAAAAACAGCTACTCGGATTCAGCAGGTGGAAGAGTATTACTTTTCTGCAAAGTTGCGCCAGATTCGAGAGATGAATCGCAGGGGAGCGCAGGTGCTTAACCTCGGTATTGGCAGTCCGGACCTCGAGCCGGATGGAGGCGTGTTAGAGGTTTTGCAGCGGGAGGGCGTGCGCGAGGGCAATCATGCTTATCAAAGCTACCGGGGCATAGATGAGTTGCGTTTGGCTTTCGCCAAATGGTATGAACGCTATTTTGGCGTGTCTTTAAATCCGGAGGGGGAGGTGCTTCCGCTGTTGGGTTCGAAGGAGGGTTTGATGCATATTGCCATGAGTTTTTTGGAGGAGGGCGATGAGGCTCTGGTGCCGAATCCGGGCTATCCCGCTTATGCAGCGGTAACGCGTTTGGCAGGAGCCAAACCGCTCTTTTACGAACTGAGCGAAGAGCGCGGATGGTGGCCCGATTTGCAGGCCCTCGAACGGGAGGATTTGAGCAGGGTGAAAGTGATGTGGTTGAATTATCCGCACATGCCTACGGGCGCAGCGGCTGCTGTTTCGCTTTTTGAAGAGCTGGTCGCATTTGCCGAAAGGCATCAAATGCTGCTCGTGAATGACAATCCCTATGCCTTTATTTTGAACGAGCCGCTGTCGCTTTTGAGCGTGCCGCGAGCGAAGGGGGTGGCCGTGGAGCTAAACTCTCTGAGCAAATCCCACAACATGGCCGGCTGGCGGATAGGGATGCTGGCGGGAGCAGCGCCCTATCTGGATGCCGTGCTGCGCTTTAAGAGCAATATGGATTCAGGCATGTTTAAACCCCTGCAACTGGCAGCAGCGGAAGCTCTGGCTCTAAAAGACGATTGGTACCAACGGCAAAATGCCATTTATGCTGCGCGCAGGGAAAAAGTTTATGAGCTGTTGGATTGTCTGGGGTGCCACTATGATCGAAATGCGGGTGGACTGTTTGTGTGGGCGCGGGTGCCCGATGCTTATTCCTCAGCCTATGCTCTGTCGGATGAGCTTTTGGAAAAGGCACGGGTGTTTATCACGCCCGGAGGTATCTTTGGCAGCGCGGGAGAGAGGTATGTGAGGGTTTCGCTTTGCCAGGAGGAGGCGGTGGTGGCGGAGGCGTTGGAACGGGTGGAGACGCTGCGCGTCTAATGTGGAACGCTGCGCGTTCTAATGTGGAACGCTGCGCGTTCTAATGTGGAACGCTTCGCGTTCTAATGTGGAACGCTTCGCGTTCTAATGTGGAACGCTGCGCGTTCTGATGTGGAACGCTGCGCGTTCTAATTGATCAACTTAAAATGAAGACGATATATGGATAGTAATGA
>JALVES010000260.1 GCA_027030635.1 Saprospiraceae bacterium
AAACGGTAAAAACAGTGTGAAATCAAAGTTGTAAAAGAATTGTTTTTAAGGGTCATAACACGAACTTTTACGGCTCACAACGCCTTCCTGCGGGCCGAAATCGGTGTTCGTGCATCAACTTTTTGTGTGCTCTTTCGGCTGTTTATTGGTAAGGGCTGACGGGAGCTCTGCGGGCTCAGTGTCAGGCTGAAAGAGCAGATGTTCTAAGAGAGGAGGGCGCTAAGGTAAGGCGTTTTTGAGAATTTACCAAATTTTTGAGAAAATTATTCTTCGAGGTCAAAAGTATAGACATATTCCGGTGCGGGATGCCCGTCGCGGGCGTAGTAGCCGCGCAGGGCGACATGGCCCTCTGTTTCCCAGAAGATGCGGGCGACGTCTTCGGGAGAATAGACTCTCTGTTTGTTGACGTGCGTGATGACATAGCCCGGCTCAAGATGGACGGCTGCCGCGGGGCTGTCTTGCCGCACGGAGCTTACATAGGCGCCTCGGACTTTGAGCTTTTTCAGCTCGCTTTGTTTGAGGTCGCGCAGTTCCAGGCCGCTGCGTTGTACGGCTTGGATGTATTGGGGCGATTGGAGTTTTTCTTCTCCGAAGCGGTTTTTGAGGACGACGGTAGCGCGGAGTTTTTCGCCATTGCGGTAGTACTCCACTTCGATTTCATCGCCAGGGCGGTGGCGGGCGATGAACTCCTGGAGTTCGGGGATGCTGTTGACGGGTTTGCCGTTTATGGAGATGATGACATCCCGGGCCCGGATGCCGGCTTCAGCGGCGGCAGCGCCTTCGCTGACGGAGGTGATGAGTACGCCGCTGAGTTGAGGTAGTTGGAGCTCTTCTGCTGTCTCGGGGTCTATTTCAGCTATGGCGACTCCGAGGATGCCCCGTTGCACTTTTCCGTATTCGCGCAGGTCGTAAATGACTTTGCGCACCAGGTTGGAGGGGATGGCGAAAGAGTAGCCCTCGTATTGCCCCGAGCGGGTGAGGATGGCCGTATTGATACCCACGAGTTGGCCGGCGGTATTGACCAGAGCACCTCCACTGTTGCCGGGGTTTACGGCTGCGTCGGTTTGTATGAAGGACTCTACGCTGTAATTTCCCTCGAGGATATCTATGCTCCGGGCCTTGGCACTGACGATGCCGAGGGTTACGGTAGAGGCGAGGTTGAAGGGGTTGCCTACGGCCAGTACCCAGTCGCCCACCTGCAGGGAGTCCGAGTTGGCGAACTCCAGGTAGGGCAGGCTGTCGGCTTCAATTTTCAGAAGGGCCAGATCCGTGGTTTGATCGAAGCCCACGAGATTGGCATCGTAAGTGCGTTTATCGCTGAGGGTTACTTCTAAGCGGTCGGCGCCTTCCACTACGTGGTAATTGGTGGCGATGTAGCCATCAGGTGAAACCAATACGCCGGAGCCTTTGGAGGAAATTTCTTCCTTGCTTTTGTTGTGAAACCAGCCGCTGAGGTTGCCGGAATTCAGGTAGGTCTTGATGTGTACGACGGCAGGTCGGCTGGTGGCAGCAGCGAGGCGGAAGCTGCCCTCGCCGAGGTAGGCTCTGGCATCTTCTTCAGGCTCGCGGCTGATGGGCAGCGGTGGCAGCTCTTCGCGCCTGGTGTTCTCCATGATGGCCGATTCTTGTTCGTTGGAGCGATGAGGCGCGGGGCGCTTTTCTATAAAGAACCGATACAGGAAAATTGCGAGTAAAGCAGTCAGTAAAGAAGGAAGAATTTTTTTGATCAGGTTCATGGGTACTATTTTCAAATGTATTTCAGTATGCTGAAGGCGTCATGGCAAGCCATACGGGCTATAATACAAACTGTTTTTGGTGGCAAATCGTTCTGTTTTACTGCTACAAAATAGAAAGAAGAGTCATATCTTTGTCCTTTACATAAAAAACACAAAGTCCTATTTCATTGAGCAATCGTAAAAAAGATCACATTGAATTGGCCTGTAAGGCCCGCGTAGGAGCTGAGGGGCTGGACCAACGCTTTTATTTTGAACCCCTGTTCGCGGCTCATCCGCAACCGGAGGTCTATGATGAAGCCTTTGACTTTCTCGGCAAGCGCATGAGGGCGCCCTTGTGGATATCCAGCATGACAGGAGGTACAGAGCATGCCGGTCGCATCAACCGCCATTTAGCGAAAGCCTGCCGGCAGTTTGGTCTGGGCATGGGCCTGGGCTCGTGTCGTTCGCTTTTGGATAGCGATGAGCATTGGGATGATTTTAACCTGCGCCCCATACTCGGCCCTGATGCGCCCTTCTTTGCCAATCTCGGAATAGCTCAGGTGGAAGAACTGCTGGGTAAAAACGAGATTGAAAAACTCCTGCTTGTCTGCGACCGCCTGCAGACCGATGGGCTCATCGTACATATCAATCCCTTGCAGGAGTGGATGCAGCCGGAAGGCGACCGCTTCAACCACCCGCCTTTAGAAACCCTCCGCGCTTTGTTAGAAGTCTTTCCCAGGCCTTTGATCGTAAAAGAGGTGGGGCAGGGCTTCGGGCCGGAAAGCTTGAAAGCGCTACTGGAGTTGCCCTTGGCAGCCATAGATTTTGGGGCGGCAGGCGGTACCAACTTTGCGTTGTTAGAGATGCTTCGAGATGCCGGTGAACAAGAAGATTTTAGGCCTTTTACGCAAATTGGACATACCGCAGAAGAAATGTTGGACTGGGTGCGCGATCTGCTGGCTCAGCCCGATGTACTTCCTGCTTGCAGGCATTTGAT
>JALVES010000261.1 GCA_027030635.1 Saprospiraceae bacterium
CTGAAATGTTATAAATATGGCTGGCCGTAGAGGTGCCGGCAGCGCTGCTGAAAATGTAATTCCCGTTGGCATCCGTGGTGGCCGTGGCTATGACCGTACCGGCTTTCACCAGCTCTACCGTTACGCCGGCTATACCGGATTCGTCCGGGTCCTGCACGCCGTCGGCATCCGTGTCTTCCCACACCAGGTTGCCGATTTCTATGGGGGCGGGGGCCGTAAGTAGCTCTATATCACCCATTCCGGCCCCTTTTCCAAAGTATTGCACTTGCGGAGTCAGATTGTCCATGACTTTGTAGCCATCAGTCTTGTTTCCGTTTGCCTGATTAAAGAAAACCACTCCTGCAGTATGAAATGCATCGGGGCCGGTACCCATAGGGTCATACGCAGCCATGGCAATTTCACCTGCTCCTCTTAATATGGTAAGTCCGCCCAATGCGCTCTCTTTGTGGTCCGTAACGGGAGAGTCATCCGCATTGACTGATTCAGTATTGGGATTCCCATCTGCATCTGCGGCAGCCGGAAGATACTGCCCTGATCCATTCGGGCTTGCTATCAAAACATCCCCTCCGGATATTGTTTTAAACTCTAAGTTGTTTTCATAGGGTACGCCTGCTATCGGAAGGTTTTGAAAACCTCCCTGAAACCCTACCCTGTCCATAAAACCGACAATCATATTGCCATTATCAGCAAATTTAATATCAGCTAAAACCGGCTGTGAACGCACCACTTTCCAAAAGTTACTACTGGTATATAGCTGCGCAACTGTCTGATAATCATCAGACCAGGCATGCCAGCCCGTATCATCTGGTGTAGATTCTCGTGCATAACTAAGCGAGTGCTGATACACGGATGTAAAATTTGCACCATCGAACTCATACACATATGCCATAAGGTCTGAGTCATTTCCACTTATGCTCGCATCACAAACAACTCCTATAAATACCTTCCCATCCACGACCTCCACGGCAAAAGGACGATTCACTCCCGTGCCTCCACACGGAGCAGGCGTATCGAAAGAGTTTACAATACTTTTACTGGCGATATCAACCAAATAGAGTTTCTTGTCATAGAGATTCATCACATACAGCGTGGACTGGTCATCAGAGATATCTATATCACCAAGACCTACTTTCAACACACTGGAAAGAGCAAGTGGATCACGGTTTTGATCAACAGCATTTCCCAAACCTCTTGTTACATCGTCCGGTATGGAGCCGACATTGGGAATATCTATGAGGACTGAAGTTCCCGTACCATCGGCATTGACTTCATAAATACGCCCCAACTCATTATTTAAAATACCTACATGCCGTTTGAGCATCGTTGCGGCATATACCTTTTGTCGTTTTTTGTCATAAGCCAACCCCCATACAGCCCCCACATCTTGTTCTGAGGCAATGCGCGTTTCTGTAGAACCACCGGTACCGGTGTTCGCGTATGGCCATTTGATAAGTCCGCCTTGAGCACTGGAAGCTCCACCTGCATTGGCTTGTCCGTTCACAAAAATACTTGACACTATGAGAGGATTTGCATCCGAGTAATCTGCAGGATTGTGTAAGCCCAAATGTACGGCACAACTGGCCGCAGCCACAAACTGCACCGAAGTGGCAGAACTGCTGCCATCGGCGCTTTCCTGTAAATAAGATGGCCAGCCGCTGAATTCCACCCTTACGGGAAATACCAGACCGGCAGAAGGCACAGACCAGTTTCCGGCGGCATCACTCATCACTGTCATAACTGCCCCCGTATTGTCCGTTACAGTAACTGTTACGCCTTCCACGCCCGATTCATTGGCATCTTTGACGCCATAGGTATTGAGCGTTGTGCCATTCATCGGCAATTCCCGGTAAACTATGCCGCCGAGATCGCCTCCCACACAAGGAGGCATATACATACTTACATTTTCTACCAAGCCTGTGGCCTGTGCTTCCTCAGCAGCCTGTTTCTTACCACTTGACCAGGTAAGCAACAACCCCGCAAATAGAGTCCCGATAAGAGATAAAGAGTAAAACTTGTTCATGGCAATAAGTTTTTGTCAACAAAATCAAATGAGATGTAGCCATGAGCAGCCACATTTAAGGCTGCCCACGACTCCATCGCCGTACAAAAATCTGGTCAGAAATGACTTATTACAGTCAATTCCACCAAGACCTGCATCCAATAAACAGAGGGAAAATTAGGACACCCTCCGTTGCCATGGCGGCAATGCCGGTTTTCTATAGTACGTTCTCTTAATCGGTTTAGGGTACACGACTCAAGCCTAAAATGTAACAGCTTGAAGCCATCTTACTTCAGGCATTTACATCTGCCATTACGACAGAAAACAAGCTCAAATACGATACTCAAGAGCCTGGTTATGTATTTAGTGTGTGGTACAAAAGTGCCTCAAATAACGCCTGTCAGGCATTGAAACCGGCTTTTAGGACCCGAGGCACATCAAGTTTCAAACGCAAAGGTAGCACTTTTTCTAAAAAAAAAAGCAAACCCGCATTTTTTTTTAAAAAAAGTTTAATCAGCATCTCATTGCCGGAGGCAACAACTGAAAATTTACTACTACCATAAAATACTACAAGCCCTGCATCTTCCTCACAGCCACATACTCTCCACATCTCAAGCGACAAAACAGCAGGCCCTTCGCCTGAGGTTGCAGCTCTATCACGTGATGCCCTTTGGGGTAATAGGCTTCGTAATCATAAAGCGCTTTGCCCGAAGCATCCAATAGCTGCAGGTTCACTACACCGCCTTCCGGCAAATCGAAAGCAATAGCGGTCTTGTCGGTAAAGGGATTCGGGCTGTTTTGATAGAGCACAAACTCCTCCGCGTCTGAAGCAGGCTTGGCATACAACTCCACGGGAATGATCTCTCCCGCACCATTATAGGCCTCTGCCGAAGTATAAGAAGAACTCACATTCAACAGATCGCTCAACCAGGCAGAACCGGCCGACTTAAACACCAGGCTAAAAAGCGCCTGACCTCTGAGGTCCTGCACTTCAGGACTCGTCCAGGAGGTCGTAATGATGCCATCTGAGGCCCAATCGGTGCCAAAATTGTCTTCTTCAGCCACACCGGGGATTAAGCCTTCCAGACTCAACAACTCATCGTCAAAGTCAATGGTAAACTGATAACCCAGCACTTTGCCGCTTTCAGCCACAAAATCCACGGTAAAAGTTTCTCCACTGGTGATGTAGCGGTCTTCTATACTGATGAGCAATTGCTCTTCGGAATGCACGGAAACCTGCTCTTCGCCAAAATTAAAGGCAGAATCATTTAAATCGCCTGTCTTAACAACCGCAAAATCCACGTTGAACTGATCTTGCGTCAGGTTTGTAAAGACGGCCTGCTCCGGGCCGATTCCACTTCCATTCAGATAGAAAAAGTACCAGGGCTTTTTATAGGGGAAAGCCGTCTGCAACAAAATGGCCTGATGCAGGCTTACAACATCCAGGGTTGAGACATTCTGCGAATGGTTTACGTCGGCAGCAAATTGTTTGAAAGGGCTATTCAGAGAATTGATGCCCAAGACATGCCATAGCAGAAAAACTACATCCAGGGTACTGACTCCTTGTAATACTTCATCCTCTTTCACAGGTTCAATCACATAATCACCACCGGCCGGCAGAGAAAGGCTGTAGTAGCCGTCTTCATCCGTATAAGTAACATATTCTCCATCATTCACGGAAATCATAACGCCCGGTGTAGGATCGCCGTCTTCCATCTGCAACAGGCCGGCAACCGTAACCATATCCTGGGCAGAAAGAGAAATCATCACAAGGGAAAGAGAAAGCAACAACAGGAGGCATTTCTTGTAAAACAATCCGGTCAAATAGGTAAAATTTCGTTTCATGGCATTGTTTTTAATGGCAATATTTCAGATGAGAAAGGCCGTCAAATTTCTTCTGACTCAAGGCTTCGGCTGACGCCTCTCACAGTCCGATTCTCCATAATCACCCCAAAATAAATGCCTTTTTTTATAAAAAGCAAGCTCTATGGCAAAAAAAAGCCCGTTTTTTCAAATTTTAACATAAATAGAGACCTTTGCACATCACCATCACCGTTCAGAATCACCCATCATTATGAGAACACACACTTGGTTTATTCTGCTGGCAGGCCTGACAAGCTGCATGGCTTCCCTCTCCGCCCAAAGCCTGCAGGGCTATGTGCTGGACTATGTGCGGCATACGCCTCTGCCCTATGCCACAGTACGGGTATTGGATACCGATTATGCCACCGTTTGCGACAGCGCGGGGCAGTTTGAGCTTGAGCTGCCTCCCGGACTTTACAATGTAGAAGCCTCTTACCTGGGCTATCAAACCCTGGTCAAGTACGAAGTCAGCACGCAGGTATCCAAGCCTACGGACTTGCTGTTTGAGCTCAAAGAGCTGAGCACGGCTCTTCAAACCGTAGAGGTTTTGGCGGAAGCCTACAGCCATCGCCCTTCCGGCCCTTTGGCCCTGCAAAACATCGCCCTGCACGAGCTGGAGAACAGCCCGGGCGCCGTGCTCGATTTATCGCGCTTCGTCAAGACCCTGCCCGGCTTCTCGCCCAAAGTTTCCTTCGGCTACAACCTCATTGTACGCGGCGGAGCGGCTTTTGAAAACAGCTTTTACATAGATGGCGTCAAGTTGCCGGCCATCACCCACTTTACGGTGCAGGGCACCAGCGGGGGGCCGCAGGGGCTGCTCAACATCCTTACACTCCGCAAGGCCGAGGTGCAAAGCACGGCTTTTTCGGAGGCGCGAGGCCATGCCCTCAGCAGCGTGATGGAGTTGTACGCGCGTAAAGGGCGCCGGGACCGGTTTGGCGGAAGCCTGCTGCTCGGCGCTACGGACTGGGGCTTCATGTTGGAAGGCCCCATGGGGAAAAAATCGTCTTTTCTCTTCTCGGCCCGCGAGTCCTTTGCGCAACACGCCTTCAAAGCCATTGGCATCCCCGTGCTGCCGGCTTATTCGGATGTGCAGTATCACCAAAACATCCAATTCGACCTGCAAAACAGCCTGCAAATCACGGGTGTGGCGGCCTACGACAAATACACCCTCAACTTAGATGCCGAGCCCACGCCTGCCCTGCTCTACAACATCGGCTACATACCCGAGGGCAAACAATTCCTCTACGCAGCAGGCGCCACCTACCGGCATCACTTGGAAAAGAGCGTTTACTCCCTCACGCTCAGCCGCAACTTTTTTTACAACTTCGCCGAAAAATATGCCGACAACAGCTATGTGGAAGAAGACCTGCTGCGCAGATACCGCTCGGCCATAGCCGAAAACCATTTTAACTTGGCATACAAGGAATACGGCAACCGCCGGGACTTCAGTTTTGGGCTGGAAACCCGCTTTGACCAGGCCAACATCTCGGAGTACCACCTCTTTGCCTATCGCCTGCCTGCACCCGACACCACGCAATTCGACCACGCCATAAACCTCTTTCACTACGCCCTTTTCGGCTCCTACACTTACTACGCCTTAGACCGAAAGCTGCGAACGCACCTCGGCCTGCGCATGGACGGAAACAACTATTCTTCCCAAACGAGCAATCCCCTCCGGCAAATCTCCCCGCGGCTGTCCGTCTCCTGGCAGCTCAATCACGCATGGACTTTGTCGGGGCATACGGGTTTGTACTACCAAATGCCGCCGCACATTCTTCTCGTCTTTCAGGCTGCCCCCACCCATGGCTCACAGGAGCCTGAGACCAAGAGGGAATCCCTGCGCTACATCCGGAGTCTTCATGCCGGAGCGGGCATAGAGCACACTACGGCCAGTGGTTATCGCCTGCGCTTTGAGGGCTTTTACAAAAAATACAGCCACTACCCCATGCTGCTGCGCGATTCCATTTCCTTCGCCAACGCCCAGGCCGATTACGTGGTCATCGGCGACCAACCGGCCAATGCCGACTCCAAAGGAAGGGTTTACGGCATGGAGTTTCAGGTAAAGCAAAAGTTACGCAAATCCATATACTGGACGCTCTCCTTCACCTGGCTGCGCAGTCAATTCACAAATGCCGACGGGGCCTATGCCTCTTCAAGTTGGGACAACCGCTACTTTAGCAACCTCATCATCGGCAAGCGCTTCGGCAAGAACTGGCAAATCGGAGCTCACTGGGTCATTGCCGGAGGCAGCCCTTATACCCCTTATGACTTAGAATTATCTGCCTTTCGGCAAATATGGGACGTGAACAGACGCGGCATTCCCGACTATAATCGCATCAATGAAGAGCGCCTGAGGCCTTTCCACCAACTCAACCTGCGCCTGGACAAACAGTTCGACTTTCGGAAATGGACGCTTTCGCTCTTCCTGGACCTGCAAAACGTCTATGCCGCGCCCATCCCCACCATTCCCTACCTCAGCCCGGCACGGGACGAAAACCAACTCGGACCGGACGGCTATCCGGCTTTGATCGTGGACCCTCAGGACCCCAATAAGTATCAGGTGGAAATCATTGACAACGCAACGGGAAGGGTATTGCCGGCTTTGGGGATAATTGCGGATTTTTGAGAGACAGGAGACCTTTGGTCTCCTGTCTCTCTGCTTTGCGGAGGAGGAGGGATTCGAACCCCCGGTGGGCGTTAACCCACGCCGGTTTTCAAGACCGGTGCATTAAACCAGCTCTGCCACTCCTCCGTGCCTGTGGCTGTAGCCATAAGCGGACGCAAAGGTATGTATTTCTTTTCAGAAACAAAAACCTTTTGCGCTTGTTAATGAGTATAAAATATACACCCCATGCGCTTTTCCCTTTTTCCTTTGTTTTCACTGCTTATCTTTGCCTGCGTAGAGTCAGGTGGAGGTTCTGCCATGGCGGCAGAAGTCTCAGAAGATCACAGCTCTTTAAACGCAACATCACCCATGGAAGCACAAAAAGACAGTCTGATTCCCGAAAATGCAGATACCGCCGTGCTTGCCGGCGGTTGTTTCTGGTGCCTCGAAGCCGTGTTTGAAAAATTAGACGGCGTATATGAGGTCACCTCCGGCTACTCCGGCGGCAGCAAAGAAACTGCCGACTACAAAACCGTTTGCAGCGGCAAGACAAATCATGCCGAAGCCGTACAGATCATTTACGATCCCGGACAAATCTCTTATGAAGAGCTGCTCGAAGTCTTCTGGCACGTACACGACCCCACCACCCTCAACCGCCAGGGCAACGACATCGGCACCCAATACCGCTCCGCCATCTTCTACCTGAATGAGGCTCAAAAAGAAGCCGCCGAAAAATCCATGCGCGAAGTGGCTACCGAAATCTGGGAAGACCCCATCGTCACCCAAATCGTGCCCTTCGAAGCCTTTTACCCCGCCGAAGACTACCACCAGGATTACTTTGAACGCGTAGGCGACGGCAATCCCTATTGCACCTACGTCATCTCCCCCAAGGTGCAGAAGTTTAAGAAGATGTTTAAGGGGAAGTTGAAGGAATAGTTTTTTTTGTTAGTTTAGAGTTTAGAGTTTAGAGTTTAGAGTTTAGGGTTGAGCGTTTAGCGTTTAGAGTTGAGGGTTGAGGGTTGAGGAGTCCAGTAGGGGTAGCTCTATGTGTCTGCCCGTTGATTTAGGGTTTAATCGAACGGACTTATTGGGTTTAAATGATTAATGGCACTATGCCCAATGGTTCAATTTTGTTTCCAGTTGGGCTGAGGCATGTATTTTAAAACCCTGACGTACTGCCAGGAGTTATTATCTTTTTTCTCTATGAGGAACTTGACTGCGTCATATAATCTTATATTTTTTATGCCTTCCGGCAAATCTTTTAAGGGGATGCGGAAGGCCCCCTCTACAGTCATGCAAAGGGCACAGCTTTCATTGATGGCAATACGCCCGGAGTTCAGCGAATATCCAACGCACTTTTTTCCAACTCAGGCTTGATTTCAAAGTGGCATAAAATAAATGAACCATTGTTAGAAAAAAATCAAACTTCCAACTTCAGGCGCTCCGCCAATCCCAAAAAAGTTTTCAGGGCTTCGCGTTTGGGGGCATCGAGGCGGTACTGAATATCCTGGGTGAAGTATTGGCGCAGGTCGAATTCGTAGGCGGGTTGAGGCAGGAGGCAGAGGAGTTCGTCGAGGGATTGGAGGCCGAGAGCCAGAGCGTCGTCAAAGCGTTGGATGAATTTTGCCGAAAGGCGATCTATAGCGACCCAGGCGGCGAAGACGAAAGGCAGGCCTGTCATTTTTTTCCACTCTTCTGCGAGATCATAGACGTAGGGATAGCGACCTGCCATGCCCATGGTGCGATCGCCGATGATGAGGCCGGCTCGGGTGAATTGGATTTTGTCTTCGTAGCCCGGACGGGCGGGGATGAGCCTGGGCGCAATCTGCCAGTGCTTGCGCAAGAGGATTTTGACCAGCTCTACGGAAGTGCGCGAATGGTAGTCGAGCATGAGATGAGTAACCTCCTCTATGGGGCATTCGCTGTACACGCAGACCGTGCGCACGGGGCCATCGGCGCCGATGCAGTAATCGGAAACGATATGCGCATCCGGACCGAGTGCAGGAATGACGGCTACGGGTACCAGTCCGAGACGGGCCTTACCGGCCAGCAGGATGTCGGCACATACCGAGGGTATCTCCAATTGCAAATCCAGCCAACGGCTGCTGTCTGACTTGAAAAGGCCGTACAGGAAGGGTTTGGTATTGAGATAGCTGACTGCTACGGTGCGAATGCGTTCCATGAGTATTGCAATAAGCGTGTTGACGTCAATGGACGACCGGCAAAGAGGTATAGCCATTGAAATCCTCTTCGTCTTCGAAGACGTGCCCGTGGTAATCTTTGATGATGTTGTAGAGCGAATCGCGCTCTACGGCCTCGCGGCCTGCCGAGCGTATCAGTTCGACCAGTTCGCGGGTGCTCATGGCGGGGTTTTGCTCTTCGGCTCCGGCCATGGAATAGATTTTGGTGGTGTCGTCTATGGTGCCGTCTATATCGTCCACGCCAAAGCCGAGGGAGATGCGGGCCGTTTCGCGGCCGATCATGGGCCAGTAGGCTTTGATGTGGTCGAAGTTGTCGAGATAAATGCGGGAGATGGCGTAGTTTCGCAGGTCTTCCACGACGGAGACCTCCGGCAGGTGCGACATCTCATTGTTTTGATTGCGAAACTTGAGGGGGATGAAAGTCTGGAAGCCGCCGGTTTCGTCCTGGAGTTGGCGCAGGCGCTCGAGATGGTCTATACGGTGGTGGAATTGCTCGATATGACCGTAGAGCATGGTGGCGTTGGAGCGCATGCCGAGGCCATGCCAAATGCGATGGATGGAGAGCCACTCTTCGGCAGAGCACTTGCCACCGGCAATCTGATCGCGGATTTTGTCGTCAAAAATTTCTGCTCCGCCACCGGGCATGGAGTCGAGGCCGGCTTCTTTCATGGCAGCCATGCCTTCTTCGTAGCTGAGCTTTGCTTTCTTAAAAATGTAGTGGTACTCCACCGGCGTCAGCGCCTTGATGTGTAGGTCGGGGCGATGCCTGCGGATGCGGCGGAAGAGCTCCGTATAAAACGCAAAGTCGTATTGCGGCATTACGCCCCCTACGATGTGAACCTCTGTAACCGGCTGGTCGTCGTACTTGCGAATCATTTCCATGAGCTCGTCCATGCTGTACTCCCAACCCTCTTCGCGCTTTTTGTACTTGCGGGAATAAGAACAAAAGGCACAGGTATAGAGGCACACATTGGTAGGCTCAAGGTGGAAGTTGCGGTTGAAGTAGGTGCTGTTGCCGTGGCGCTGCTCGCGCAGGTGATTGGCCAGCACGGCGAGGTAGGCCGGCTCGGCTTTTTCGTAGAGAGTGAGGCCTTCTTCGGGCGTAATGCGCCGGTCGGAGGCGACTTTTTCGGCGATGGCGCGCAAGTCGGCGGAGAGGCGTTGATCGCGCAGGAGATGTTCTATGAAGGTAGTGCTCATAAATTAAGGTTGAAAAGCGAAAACCGCGTCTGCCCATACTTCCTTTCTTCCTGAAAGTGGGGGTGTTGGGCGAAGTTTTGGCGCATATCGTGCTCTACGACCAGCAGGCCCCGGGGGCTGAGAAGTTGGCGTTCAAAGATGAGGTCTATGAAAGCCGACATATCGGGCAGCTCGTAGGGCGGATCTGCAAAGATATAATCATAGGCCGGACGAGCCCGCTGCAGGAAGCGCAAAACGTCTTCGCGCACGACTCTGAGGGCGGCGTTTTCGTCCAGTTCTTTGGCAAAGGTACGGACATATTGGACACAGCCCGGGTGTTTGTCCACATAAGTGATGTCGGGGCATTCGCGGGAGAGCAATTCAAAGGAGTGGCTGCCCGTGCCGCCGAAGAGGTCGAGGGCCCGGATTTTTTCAAAATCCAGGCGATTGGCGAGGATGTTGAAGATGGATTCCCGTGCCGAATCGGTCGTTGGCCTGGTAGGCCAGCGGTTTATGGGGGGAAAGTACTTGCGTCCGCGATATTTGCCGGCGATGATTCTCATAATACATCCAGGGCGAAAGTTTTGTGGTGAGGTTCTTCCCAGCTGAGTTTTGGGAACCAGGGTTTCAGGCTGCGCACAAATTTAGCGTCTTTTTCGAGCATACCGCAAAGATAAAGCGGAGTTGTTGAGCGGTCAAAGCCGGCCTGTTCAAAAACGAGGGCTGTGTAGTAAAGGGCATCATTGGTATCCTGCCAGGGGAAGGCATTGAAGAAATGCAGATGCTCATAAGAGATGGCTGTGAAATAGAGCATGCGCTCCAGCACGCAGAGTTGGATGTGCGGGCCTTCATCCCGTCGTTGGCGTTGGCGTCTCAGCAGGGCACTGCCGAAGTGGGTGAAAGCGGCTGTGGGGAAGCGGGCGGAAAAGAGCTTGGGCAGGGTGTGCTCCATGGCATAGACCAGCACGCTGCCCAGCCACTCGATCATATCGGCCTGGAGGAGGTCCTGGGGGTTGAGGGGCACGAGTTTTTCCAGATAGCTGCGCTTGTGTTGCAGGCTAAAGAGGCGTTTGGGCAAGAGCGTAAAGCGGGTGTGTCCAAAGCCTATGCGCACAGAAGAGGGCTGCACGCCCCAGAAGTCTTCTTCCCCGAGCCACTTAGCGAGAACGGCCGACCACTGCCGGCGGTCTTGTAAGGCGCCGGGCATCATTTGCCGAAAGGCCAGCCACTCCCCTTCTGCCCACAGCCCATAAATCAAACTGTCCACCCCAAGCAGGATGGACAGTTTCGAGAAGTCAGCACGTTGGGGAGTTGATGCAAGAGGTTTGATGTCTTGAATCAGGCTCATTCCCAATTGCCTGTAAGGTTGGGGGCATAGCGGTCTCCAAACTGCAGATAGGAATCCGGGTCGTAGTTTTTGTCGTATTTGGCGAAAGCCGGATCGGCATAAGGCCCCATAAAGACTTTACGGGCTACGCCCACTTCCACCACCGGTACCAGGGTATTTTGGTAGGTAATGGTATCGGCAAAAATCTCAAAGTGAGCCGTATCGTTGAAGGGCACTTTGGAGAGCGTTGCCAGGTCTATACCGAGGGCCTGGACGGAGTCTATGGCCGGTTTGTAGATGGTGTCGTAGCGCAGGGCTTCGGTATTGTTCGGGTCATCGGGGTCTCCAAAGACCTGGATGATTTTGAACCGGCCGTTTTCCAGCACCTCGCGAAGGGTATCGAAATTGGGAGCGAATTCGCCTGTGATACCGCGGTAAAGTTCTTGCGCGGTGCGTATTTTCTGGAGTTTTTCGATTACGGCCAGTTCTCTTCTGTTCTTTTCTTTTTCAAATTTGATGGGTTCTTCGATGCTTCGATACAATACCCATACGAGAAAAAGACAGATGATGCCAAGGATGACGTTGATAATCGTTCTCATGTTTCACGTTTGTTTGACTGCAATGATACTACATTTGTGCGAAACTGCAAAAAAAATAAAAGATTGGCTAATGAAGCCTATCTTTGCAGGAAAAAGATGCCTTATTTATTGGCCATAGAATCTTCCTGCGACGACACTTCGGCAGCAGTCATAGGCGATGGAGCCGTTTTGAGCAATGTGATTGCCGGCCAGGACATCCATCGGGCGTATGGCGGCGTAGTGCCTGAAGCGGCTTCGCGAGCTCATTTCGAAAGCATCATTCCGGTTGTGGATGCTGCTTTACAGCGTGCAAATGTACGCAAAAAGCAGTTAGACGCCATAGCTTTCACGCGCGGCCCCGGGCTTTTGGGCTCGCTGATGGTTGGCGTTTCCTTTGCCAAGGCCCTGGCATTGGCGCTGGGCATTCCGATCATTGACGTACACCATTTGCAGGCACATGTATTGGCGCATTTTGCAGAAGAACCCAAGCCGTCCTTCCCCTTTTTGTGCCTGACGGTCTCCGGCGGCCACACCCAAATCGTGCTGGTGCGCAGTCCGCTCGAAATGGAAGTGCTGGGCAAAACCCTGGACGACGCTGCCGGCGAAGCCTTCGACAAAGCCGGCAGAATGATGGGCCTGCCCTACCCCGCAGGGCCCGAAATAGATCAGCTTTCGCAAAACGGAATAGCGCGATTTGCCTTTCCCGAACCCAAAATCCGGGGCTTGGACTTCAGCTTTAGCGGACTGAAAACCGCCATTCGCTATTTCCTGCGCGATGAAACGGCCAAAAATCCCGACTTCATCCGCGAGAATCTGCCCGACATAGCAGCCTCGGTGCAAGACACTATCGTGCGCATTCTTATGTCCAAACTCAAGCGCGCGGCCAAAGAAACCGGCATCTCCGAAATCGCCATAGCCGGCGGCGTAGCTGCCAATTCCGGACTGAGACAGGCCCTGTTGCGGGAAGGCGAAAAGCGCAATTGGAAAGTCTATATACCCCGTATAGAGTATTGTACAGACAATGCCGCGATGATTGGTATGGCAGGGTATTACAAATTTCTCGCAGGGGAATTTGCGCCTCAGGATATTGCGCCTGTGGCTCGGTGGGAAATGGGGTGAGCATGTTACCTCATAAAACGGGGCAATCAAGTTTTATAAAAAAAGCTTAACTTTGTAGCTTAAACCAGGCCTTTTCCCTCAAAGGAAGAGGCTGCCCATGAACGAACGCAAGACATGAAACCGAAACTTCCCAAGCCTTTCGGCAAAGCCGGAAAAGCTGCTAAGCCTCTTTTGATCATAGCCGCTGCGGCCATCGCATTGGTGGGAGGGTATCGCTTTTTTTTCTCTGACTCATCTTCTTTTAAGCGCGTACCCCGAGATGTGCAGGTCGCTTTTCACGATGCAGAGTTTAAGCCCGAATTAGACGAAGAAGCTACTTTAGAGATACTCACCAAACCCCAGCGCCACCGGCAGGAATTCAACGACTTAGTTTATCAATTCAACACGCAAATTTTGCAGCACGTGGGCGAGCGCATGGGGCTGCCCGACAGTATCCAGGCCCTGGTCATGGCGGAGTACGACAAGCACCATCCCTATTTGCGACAGTTGTATTTCAACGACTTTATGACTCTGCAGGACTCCACCTCCGACTTGTACAACAAGTGGTATAACAACCACTACAATTCGGCAGTAGATATGCTGGAAGAGGTAACCTCCAAATACACCTGCTTTTTCGTCAATCAAATCATGGCCAGTGTATTGGAAACCACGGACGGGAAGATCAGCGTTCTCGGAACGAAAAGGGAGACGCCCTGTGGCGTGGCCATGCAGGAAGCTCTGGCCCCCATGCTAAAGCGCCTTCGGGAAAGTGCGGAAATCAAAGACTTCAGCGCTTCCAAGGGCTTGCTGAAAGAGCGCATAGAAAAAAACGCGGCTCAACTCATCACTTATGAGGTACAGAGCAAAATGGGCCTCAACAAGCGCATGGTAACCACCCTGTTTGGCTTAGATGTATCCTCCACCGAAATAGAAATCACGGCCATGAGTGTGGCCAAAATTGGTTTTGACCTCGATAAATATTTCGAAATTTCCATCAACGAGCGGAAGAAAGAGGTTGTAGTAAGCCTGCCGCAACCCGAGATCATCGCTCACGACGTACACCCCCGCATTGATAAATTAGACGTGGGCTGGTGGCAGGGCATTGACAAAGATGACCTCAACAAAGGCATTGACCGCCTGCGGCGGGAGTTCAGGCGCAAGATCCGGCAAAGCGATGCTTTTGACAAGGCCAAAAAGCAGGCTGAAGAAGTGATGAACTCCATGATTGGCCCCGTAGTGCAAGCCTTGGCTCCGGATTACAAATTGCGGGTGCGCTTTCGGGCCACGGCCAATTATATATCGGGAACTCCTTCAGAACCGGCCTCCAGCCGTCCCGATTCGCCCGACAAGCCCAAGCCCGTAGCCGGCGGAAGCAGTTCCTGGTAAAAATTTTGACGAGAACCACAAAAAAGACCTTTTTCTCATGAAACTACAGTTCGCTGCTCTCCTCGCGGGAATGCTCCTGACTCTTTTTTTCAATTCCTGCCAAAATGAACAAAGCAAGAAGGCAGCCCCCAACGACATCGTAGAAATCACCAACCTGCCTGATGAGCGCATTTACTTTGAATGCGAAAACGTTACGCAGCTCAATGACTCCTCTCCCCACTACGAAGTCTTCATCATTATCGCCGACAACAAGACGAAAGTAGGCGATATTGAGATGTGCGATGTACTTCCGCCGGAGCAATACGCGCAACATCAAATACCGCCCGAAGCCATTCAAGCCATCGGCGGCCTGGCGGATGACACTTATACCTTCATCTATGCCATACGCGACCACTGGACCGGACGCATTCTCGTCAAAAAAGGCCGGCACACCGAAGGCCAGCGGGACACTTCTTACAACTACCGCACCATTCTGGATTTTGCCAGCCAGCAGCTCTCTGCCAATCCCAAAATCAACCCCGCACAACTGGTGGGCGCCTATGGATTGGATGAAGGCAATCACTCCTACCTCTTCTTCGTCAGCATGAGCAAAGAAACCCTGTCAGCTCAATTGATTGAATTGGACCGCCCCCTGCCGGCTTTCGACCAAATAGCCGATGCCCTCAAAGAAGGTGGCGCCATCCCCGAGTTCCTTCACGGCTTTGATGTGAATACGCAAACGCTAAACTTCAAGGCCGAGCACGCAAAGGGGAAATTTGTCATTCCCGACAACGGGCCCGTTACCGTCGTTTTCGAAGACCGAAAAGACAGCAAAGGGAGCCCGCTGACTTTGAAGAAGATGAATTGATTTTCTTAAAACTTGATATTCAAATCCATCCTTAGGCGCAGGGCCTTATTTTCTACATCTTCCAGATGTGTGGCCCAGAGTGCCCAATTGTGCAGGACGACCTTGTCCGACAGCGCCACGCTCAGCCCCGCGACATGGCCCCTGTAATTGGTGGTCATGGGCATGTCGTCGTTGGCAAAGGGGGTGAATACAGATTCCTGCTCGAGGTACTGAAATTGGTAGTACATCATCCAGTGATTTTTGCGATTCAAATCACCGAAGGAAAATCCGACCACCCAGCCGTTGTTGTCGGTTTCGGCTCCAAAGTTGTGTATCCACTGGCCTTTGAGTTCTGTTTTGCCCAGGATGGAAGGAAAGCGCAGGGAAAGCACCTGGGAGCTGATGTAAAAATCGGATTCATAAACAATAGGGCCTTCGAAGCCGAGGTATCTTACAGCATTGCCGCGATTGGGGCCAAAGGCTCCCCCGTCTATGTTGAGTCCGCGTTTTGAAAAAGAGAGGAGGAAGTAGCCTCCCGACTGCCACTGCAGGATGGTTCCCTGAGAAAAAGTATGTGTAAGTACCCATTGCAGGCTTGTCAAAACAGGAGCGGAAGCATTGGGCCGGAGGTATCCGAGGAGATAGGCGCCGGCGTACAAGCGATAAAATTTGCCGGAAGGCGCCAAAGTAAAGGCCAAGCCATCTACCTGAATATCGCTGTCCCAAATCAATTCCGAATACAGGCGTGAAGAGGCAAAACCATGTGGGAAACGCCCCAGGCGAAGGCTCAAGCCATTTGCCAAGCCTGGGCGGTAGTTGATGTAGGCCCTGTCCAAAACAAGCGAGATGTGGCGGTAGGGCGATCTCACATCCACATGGGTAGAATGGGCATTTTCGGGATCGGCTGAAGAGGCCAGGCGAAAATTGAGACTCCACTGTTTTTGGAGCGCCAATTGCACACCTGCACGCACGCGATACCTCATGCGGAAACGCTCTGTGGGCATGTCGTCTTCGAGGCGCAGGCGGAAATCGCCATAGGGCCGAAAGCGCTGTAAGATTTCGGGGGGCGCTTCGGTTTCAGCTTGAGATTTTGCATGGTTGAGCAATGCCAAATTCAGCACTGTCAATTTGCCCGGCTGAACACTGGCCCAGGCCTCTTGCTGACCTCCGGCAGCCCGCACCTTATAGATGCCGGGGGGCAGGCTCACACGGGTAGGCAGCTCATCATTGTCGCTGAGGTGGTTGGCAACCTGCCTGACCAATTTGCCCTCGTAATCGTATAGTTCATAAGGCTGATGGGGGTAGAAAAAGATGCCGCCGTCTTCTATGGGGCTGGTTTCGGTATAGACCATCAGGGTTCCGGAAGACGCCTGTGGAGTGGCGCCAGTGCCTCCCAAACCGATAAACCGGCGCATGACCACTTGCTGGCCGGCAGGCGAAATGGCCCAGGAGACGAAATCGGCTACCACAGCCGGTTCATCTCTCCAAAGCAGGTAAAGAGGGCGGGTAATGGGGTAAGAGGGGTTTGTCAAATCCGGCAATTGGCCATCTACGGAGAGGATGTGGATGTTTTCGAGAGACTCCAAAAAAGAGAGGCTGATGTGCCCGATACCGCCCGGGTCCTGCTGCACAGCCGTGGGGAGCTCGCCATCCGGAGAGATCACAGTACAAGCCGCATAATCTTCCGAACCCAAGACGGCCGAGCGAAACACCCGCCGCGTAGCCGAGCCTGTGGCGACGATATAGGGGTGAATGGGAAGATCAGGGCCACCCAGCTCGCTCCAATTGGTGATCTTGCCCGTGAAGATGTCGCGCAACTGCTCACTGCTGAGATTTTGCACCGGATTGGAGGGGTGTACAATCAGCGCGATGGCATCCCAACCGATCAGCGTGCGATGGATGTCTTCGCGTTCGCGCAGGATTTTTCCGGGCAACTGAGCCGTTCCGGCCAAGTCAGCCTCTTCATTCAAAATAGCCAGTTCGCCGCCCACACTTTCCGACTCAGTGCTCAAGGCAAAATGCAAATGGCCATAAACGGGCTCTGCTTCCCGCAAAAAGTTCGCCACGGTGGAAGAGCCCACATAGTGAATGGTAGTCGTTTGTGCAAAGAGAAAAAGAGGCGAAAAGAAAAGCGCCCAAAGCGAAGTGCGTAAAAGCCGGTTCATCTTTTTCGGTCAAAGATAAACAGATGGCAGCTCTGTCACCAATGATTTTCATCACAGGCCCAGCAGGTCGCTCATGCCGAAGCAGCCCTTGCGTCCCTGCAGCCATTCGGCAGCGCGCAAGGCTCCCGCGGCAAAGCCTTCGCGGGAAAAGGCGCGATGGGTGAGTTCCACTTCGTCTTCTCTGCTGCGCCAGCGCAAGGTATGTGTGCCGGGGACGCTGCCTTCGCGATGTGAGATGACGGACAATTCTTTGGGGTTATCAGCCACTCCTTTCACCCATTTTTCTTTGGCGGGAAACTGTTCAATGAGGTCTTCAGCGAGGCGAATGGCCGTGCCGCTGGGAGCATCTTTCTTCTGCAGGTGGTGGGTTTCTTCCAGCGCGGGTTCGTATTGGGGAAAGCGGCTCATGAGCCCGGCGAGGTAGCGGTTGAGGGCAAAAAAGATGTTGACGCCTATGCTAAAATTGGCAGCATAGAAAAAGGCTCCATGGCGCGCTTTGCAAAAGGCCTCCAGCTCTGCCTTGCGCTCCAACCAGCCCGTAGTACCGCTGACTACGGGCAGACCTGCCTCTATGCAGAGGCGGAGATTGTCGTAAGCCGCTTCGGGAGTTGTGAACTCTATGGCCACATCAGCTGCGGCGGCGCGCAATTGTGCTGCATTGGGTTGGTCGCTGCTGTTCAGACGCAAGGCTATTTCATGGCCTGCCTGTTGTGCGAGGCGCTCGATGGTCTTGCCCATTTTGCCATAGCCAAAGAGGATGATTTTCATTTCAGTGCAGTATTTTCTTGAGAATCTCCACCACTTTGTCTGCTTCCTGCAGGGTGTTCAGATGCGAAAAGGAGAAACGCACCATTTTTCGCTTCTCATCGGCGCGAATGGCTTCGAGCACATGCGAGCCCTGCTCGACCCCCGAGCTGCAGGCGCTGCCACCGGAAGCGCTGACGCCCTCGATGTCGAGCAGCATCAGCAGCAGTTCCGATTTATCGGAAGGCGGAAAGGAAACGCTCAGAATGGTGTAATGGCTATGCTCTTCATCGCCTTCCACGCGCACGTCTTTGAGCTCCGCAAGCAGGCGATGGCGGAGGTGGTTTTTCACTTTTTCGATTTGGTTGCGGCGGGCTTCCATGTTTTCAAAAGCCAGCTTCAGGGCCAGGGCCAGGCCGGCAATGCCATAAACGTTTTCGGTACTGCCCCGCATGTTGCGCTCCTGAGCCCCCCCGTCGAGCATAGGGCCAATGATGTTTTCGCTGTTGATGTACACAAAGCCCACGCCTTTGGGCCCGTGAAATTTATGGGCCGAGCCGGAGATAAAGCTCAGGTTCAAATCAGCCAGCTTCATGGGATAGCGCCCTATGCTCTGCACGGTATCGGAGTGAAAAAGGGCGCCATGCTCTGCGCATATATCAGAGACAGCCTGCAGGTTGAGCAGGTTTCCAATCTCATTGTTGACATGCATGAGTGAGACCAGGGCAGGTTGATTGCTTTGGGCCAGCAGCTCTTGCAATTCATTGAGGTCTAAGCGCCCCTTTTCGTCGGGATGCAGGCGGCGCACTTCGACGCCTTCCCGTTCAAGACGCTGCAGGCTGTGCAGAACGCTGTGGTGTTCTAAGGGCGAGCTGATGATGCGCCGTATGCCCAAATCGCGCACGGCATTTTTCAACACCATGTTGTTGGACTCCGTACCGCCCGAGGTAAAAAATATTTCCCCGATGGAAGCGCCGAGATGTTGAGCCACTGTTTTGCGGGCCTGTTCCACAATGGACCTCGCCTGCCGCCCTTCGGCATGGATGGAAGAGGGATTCCCCCGGACGTTTGCCATCATATCGCAGATGTGCTGACGCACTTCCGGGCCTATGGGAGTTGTGGCGGCGTTGTCGAAATAAATTCGCATGACTCTCATTTTGTATCATTTCCACGCAGCCACTGCATCGGCCACTTCGCGGGCCAGGCTGCGGGCTTCTTCGGCCGTAGGCGCTTCGGCATAGAGTCGCAGGATGGGTTCGGTATTGGATTTGCGGAGATGTACCCAGCTTTTTCCCCGTTCGATTTTGAGGCCGTCCACAGTATTGATTTGATTTTGTGTTTTGCCCGAGGCATCCGGAGCGCTAAACCGTTGGGCGAGTTGTTCGAGCAAGGCGTCGGGGTCCATGTCTGCCCGAAGCGGGATTTTATCCTTAATCATATCGTAGTGGGGATAGCCGGCTCGCAGGGCGGAGGCCGTTTGGCCGCTGCGCAGCAATTGAGCCAGAAAGAGGGCGATGCCCACCATGGCGTCGCGTCCGTAGTGGAGTTTTGGGAAAATGATGCCTCCATTGCCTTCGCCACCGATGACAGCACCGGTTTCCTTCATTTTTTTGACGACGTGTACTTCTCCTACGGCCGAGGCGTGGTATTCTTGTCCGTAGCGTTCGGCCAGGTCGCGCAGGGCCTGTGAAGAGGAGAGGTTGGAGACCACGGGGCCGGGCGTTCGGCTGAGGATGTAGTCGGCTACGGCCACGAGAGTGTATTCTTCGCCAAACATGCTGCCGTCTTCACAGACGAGAACGAGGCGGTCCACATCGGGGTCAACGGCTATGCCGAGATCGGCTTTTTGTTCTTTTACGGCTTTCGCCAAATGAGTCAAGTGCTCAGGCAGCGGCTCCGGATTGTGTGCGAATCGGCCATTCACTTCTCCATTGAGCAGGCTGACTTCGCAGCCGAGTTGTTCGAGCAGAGGGGGCATATACAAGGCACCTGTGGAGTTGACGGCATCCACAAGCACTTTGAATTTTCGCTTGCGGAGGGTTTCTACGGGCACATCTTCCAGCTCAAGGATGGCTTGGACGTGCATATCACAGGCTTTTGGATCGGGCAGGATTTTGCCGAGTTCGTGTACATGTGCGAAGGTAAAATCGCGGTCGGCGAGCAGTTCCAGCAGTTCGCGGCCGTCTTCGGCGGAGATGAATTCGCCTTTTTCGTTGAGCAGTTTCAGGGCGTTCCACTGCTCGGGATTGTGGCTGGCGGTGAGCACGATGCCTCCTCCGGCCCGATGGTGCGGCACGCCCATGGCCACGGTAGGCGTGGTACTGAGGCCCTGGTCTATGACTTCCATACCCATGCCGCAGAGCGTTTGGGCCACCAAGGCAGAAATCATGGGGCCCGAGATGCGGCCATCGCGGCCAATGACGATGCGGGCTGCAAGGCCCCGTTTTTTCAACCACTGACCGAAAGCTGCCGCCAACTCGACGGCATCAAGGGGGGTAAGGTTATCGCCCGGTTTGCCGCCGATGGTGCCGCGCATACCGGAGATGGATTTGATGAGAGTCATGGGTTGCCCGATTGGTTCGAGGAGCAAAGGTAAGGAATTGTGCTACTACTCAAGGGAGGAAGAGAACTATATAAGGAATATAATATCCTCATCCCCATACCCAAATTCGCTGCCATCGTCTCCTTTAAAGTTCTCGTCCGGCCCCCAATGAGTCAAAAAATCTTCAAAGACGTTGTATCGAATGATGTCGTTGAGTTCTTCGAGGGCAAAGGGGAGGTCCCATTTTCTTTTGTCTCGAACTCCGACATAATTGGAGATGACGCGCACGCAGCTAAAGTCCTGGTTGAAAGCCCGGCAAGCGAGGAAGAAGGCTGCGCTTTCCATGGTTTCCACCACGAGGTGAGGCTCTCTGCCTTCAAAGCGCTTTTTCAGTCTTTCAATGACACGTTTACGCCCAAGCGCTTTATTGACGGTAACTCCATGAACGCCAACATACTCTCCAAAGAATCCGAAATTGGGGTTCTGCAGGATTCCCTCTTCGTCGAAGGGCGGCTGATTTTTTTCCAACAGGCCCATATCAAATACGCTTAGGAATTTGCCACTTCCATTTTCGGCTCCAAAGTCTTCAAAGCTGTCAGAGACGACTTCTACCGGAGTTCCGAGAGGGTAGTTTTCCGTAAAGGAGCCTGCAATTCCGGCATTGATGGCCAAGACATAATTGCCCTCGCCGCTTGCTCTGCGGTGAGAGAGCAGCGATGCTACTTGCAGAGCCGTAGCAGTCATTCCCACGCCGGTGATGAGGACATCCACTTCGCGCTCATCTATGTAATAGCTCAAAAACTTAGCTATACTTCCAGGAGCCCGATAAGCAGGCTGTCGCCTGACGGCATTACGGGACATGTACTCCAAAAAAGGTTCGACTTCCATTTCTGTGGCTACCACCACCAACATTGTATCAATCATAGCTGTTTATTTTTTCTACAATACCAAACTTACTGATTTAGTGGTTTAGGCGGCTTGCGCCGCCCAAACCACTTCGTTTTGAGATTTGGCGTTGCAAGTTAAGAAAAGGTGTGAAACCCAGGTAGGGGTGAAATTCCGTTGCCACATCCAACTGCCAGTGGGCAAAGGCATATCCTGCCCCTGCATAGACACGGAGGAAACCGGTAAGCCCGCGCTGCAGGCTCAGGCCCAATCGCAATTGTAAGGCCGGAATGGGAGCATACTCCAGCCCCATACGCCAGGATGGCAGGGCGGCATCTGCGGTTTGCTGCAGGTCGAGCAGCAGGCGCAGGTGAGCCTCAAAACTGCGCTCTACACCCAGGCTCAAGCCTGCCGCCCCAAAGTCGCTACCCACATAGGGCTGCCAAATGCAACCAAAGCGCCAGCCCTCGCTGAGCTGCCATTGCAAACCTGCCTTCACCGCCAGCCCCGCCCGAACGCCATAGCCCTGTACCCACTCCTGCAGGGAGGCCAACTGCACGCCCAGAGCCCAGCGCTCGTTGAGCTGTCGGCCATAGCCGGCCATCAGGCCAAGATAGCGCTGCTCGGGCGCCAGGCCGTAGGTTTGCATGGCAAGCGTCCAGCGCCCTGTGCCAACAGCTTTCGCCACTGCCAATCCACTGACAGTCCACTCGGGCAAGCCATAAGGCATGGCCGTCTGCATGGCCAAAACGCCCGACACCTCCCCCACCCCTGCTGCCGGATTGCCGGCCCACCAGCTTTCGCGCGGAGAAGCCGCCACAGCCCGCCCCAGAGCCACTGCCGCGGCATCCGAAAACAGGGCCGACTGCTGTGCCCAAATCAGACACGGCAAAGACAAACTGAGGTACAGATACAACATCCACTTTTTCATGGCCGCAAAGGTAAGTCCGAGGGGGCCGGATAGGCGTTGGTTAAACGTTTACAAACGCTTAGCGTTTTGGGGGGGGATGGGGCTCGCGCGGGTGTGCGCGCGCGTGTGTGCGCGCGGGCGCGCGGGTGACGCGCGCGCGAGACATGTCATGTCTATAAGACATGACATGTCTGTAGCAAACAAAACTTTCACAAACAAAAGAAAATCCCCCTTAAACCCCGCCCCAAATTCCCCGTCAAATTCCTATCTTACCAGCACGAAAAATCCCTTCAAAACCACCAAAAACATCCACCATGAAGTTGCTTCTTACCTCCTGCCTCGGGCTCCTGTTTTCCCTCGCTCTCCAGGCACAAAATCTAAACCTCTCTAACGGTCTCGTCTTCGACGGTGAGCCCTATCTCGCTGCCAACCCCGACAATCCTCAGCATCTGGTGGTGGCTTGGATGGGATGGAAATTCGGGCAAGGGATTGTCATCAAAACCAGAGTCAGTTTTGACGGGGGGAACAACTGGAGTGAAGCGGTAGCGCTGCCACATACAAGCAGTGGCTTCACCTCGGCAGACCCCTCCATCGGCTTTGACCGGGATGGGCGGGTCTATATCGCTTACGTGGATTTCAGCGGCTTTGACGTCAGCCCTGTGGAAGGGAGTATTTTTCTTTGCAAGTCTGTGGATGGGGGGCTGAGTTGGGGTGCTCCCGTGGAAGTGCTTAACATCAATGCCGACCCGGGCAAGCAACCCATTGACCGGCCCTGGATGGCCGTTGACATCTCTGAAGGGCCGCATTCGGGCAACATCTACATCACCTCCATGAATGCCAAAGAAGCCTCCGGGCCTCCCTACAACCCCTACCTCAGCATCTCCACCGATGCAGGCGAAAGCTTTGAGCCCTGGCGCTATCTCGACACCCTCGGCTGGGAAGCCAATCTCGTCCCCCAGCCCATGCCAACGCCAACGGTGGCCGCCGACGGCAGCCTGCACGCCATCTATCCGAGTTGGCCTGAGCTGACTTCACCTGCGCAATACCTCATCGCCTCTTCGGAAGACGGCGGGAACAGCCTGAGCCATCACCTGGTTTTTTCCGCTCAGCCCGGCCAAAGCCTCAACGAACCGCTCGCCAAAAAAGGCTATCTGCTGCGCAGCGATCCCGCCGATGCCAATCACCTGCTCTTCTTTTATCTGGCCAAAGTCTATGACGATGCAGATGTCTTCATGCGGGAAAGCTTCGACAAAGGCCAGAGCTGGAGCGAAGCGCAACGCATCAATGACGACCCCGTAAACAACGGCAAAATGCAGGACCTCGTCTGGGCCGATCCGGACGAAGACGGCGACCTGGCCGTCTGCTGGCGCGATCGAAGAAATGCCGCCGGCGAAGGCTATGAAACGGATTCCGAAATCTGGTGCGCCATACGGCCTAAGGATAGCGCTGAGTTTCTGGACAACTTTCCCCTCAGCGATATGCTCGTGCCCTATGACGTCGTTTTGGCGCAGTCGGGCAACGACTTCATGAGCCTGCAATTCGCCAACGACACCCTCTACGCCGTCTGGGGCGACCCCCGCAGCGGCAGCCTGAACATCTGGTTCCAACGCGTCGCCATAGACGGGCTGACCTCCGCAGTACAGCTCATTGCCTCTGAACAAGCGCCGCTGTACGTCTATCCCAATCCCGCGCAGACAGAGCTGTTCGTACAGGCAGAAGGAATTGAAAAAATCCGCCTCTTCAATGCCAAAGGGGAGCTGATGTACAGCTCGGAATATGCCACAGCCCCGCGAGAAGTGCATCTGCCGCTGGCCGATTTGCCGAAAGGCATCTACCTGCTGCACTGCCGGACGGCACAGGGCCTTTTCACCCAAAAAGTAGTCAGAAAATAATTCAGAACCAGCGCAGGATGGCGCCCTCAAGGCCCAGGAAAACCAAGGCCAAAATCAGGCACCAACGCCAGAGGCTGAGGCCACGGTTTTGCTCGGCAATGAGCTGAGAAAAATCGGTTTTGGCGGAAGCCTCAAGGACTTGCATGCCGCGGTATTTTTCCGCCAATTCGGAGGGTAAAAAGGTCCGAAGGTCCGATTCGCGACGGTCGTAATTGAAGGCAAAAGTCGCCAGAATCCGGTCGGGTTTCAGGTAGAGGTGATAAAAGCCTGCCTCGCGTATTTGCCCGTGCAAATTCAGGCGCAAGCGCGGGCCAATGAGCTGCTGCCCGGGAATAAACTCACCCCCCGGCCCCGACATTTTATAGACGATGTCGCCACCTCCGGCATCGGCCTGATGAGGCACCTCCAGCCACTCGTCTTTGCCGATGACATAGGCAATCGGACTAACAGAACCCGAAGCCAAAACCATGCGAAACAGCATAGGGACAAATATCTCCGCATTGCGCACCAGGTTGCTGTATTGCTCGTCCAAAGGAGCTGCACAAAAATAAACATGGCCTTCACCCCATTCGCTTTTGGCGAGAAAGGCCGAGCCGTCACGATAGCGCAACAGAACTTCTCCTGAGGAGATGTTTAAAATGTAATTGCCCTGCGTAACCGGCAGCCTCAACTGCTCATCCGTGCGCTCAAACACATCCCGAAAGACGAACTCATCGGTATTGACCCGAGAGACCTGCCTTTCTACTTCCTCCCAATTTCCCGGCCGGGCGGCATGCAAAGCGGCACTGAGGCTTCGATAGCTCTCCACATCAGCCTGAGCATGGGGAAAAACAAGAATATTCCCTCCACCAGAGACATACTGCCTCAGCTCTGTTATCAATCCGGATGACAACTTGGGCAGTTCATCCAGCACGATGAGTTTGTAGTTGCTGAAAGCCGAGTAGTCCAACTGCCCTGCGGGTTTTTCTTCGTAGCGAATTTGCGGCATGGCCGTAAAAGCACGACGCAAAGAAGGATGCGGACGCTCGCCGTAAATGTTGAGCACGGGCAGTTCTTTGCTCAGCTCAAAAGCAAAATAATAATGGTCATCAAACTGCACGGGATAGTCTGCCACCTCCAATTTATCTTCGTGCCAGCCGGCTTGCAGCATGCTCACATTGATGGTGTCAATCTCCTGTTTCCCTGCCGACACATCCAGCGTACCCGCAGGTTTGGTCTCCCCCTCATGGGTGAGGCTGAGGCGCAAATCCTCCTGCTCTTCCTCCCCGTAATTGCTGACCTTTGCAAACAGGCGATAAGTCTGCCCCATGGCCCGCACCGGATTTTCAAACCAGGCGGAATCTATGCTCACATTAGCCGTAGCGACGGCCTGCATAGGCACGAGATAAACTTCAACAGTGCTATCACTAACCTCTGAAAAGTCTGTAACGGAGCGTTGGAAGTCGGAGATGAGATAGCTTTCCTTTTGAAAATCATCGGCTTTGTGCAGCACAGAGCGCTGCAGCTCAAGAATTTGCGAAAGCGAACGCGTAACAGGGCTGTAAGTGATTTCCTCCAGCAAATTCAACGCCTCCTCTTTTTCGAGCAAGTAGTGTTGTCTTTCATTCAGGTCGTTGGTCAGGAGTTGGAAACGGTCTTCTTCGCCATAGGCTTCCATGATTTGGCGGGCGCGTTTTCGACCGAGTTCTAAGAGGGCGGCATCGCTGCTTTCGGCCTGCATGCTAAAGGAGTTGTCCAGGTAGATGCTCACTGCACGGGGGCCGCGTTTTATTTTCTCTCCCTTTCGGGAAATAAAAGGCTGTGCAAAAGCCAGCACCAGCATCGTCAGCGCCAGTAATCTCATGCTCAGCACGAGGAGGTTGCGCAGACGGCGGCGCGCACTGGTCTCTTCCTGCACTTCTTTGAGAAAGCGCACATTGGTGAAGTAAACCCGTTTGAAGCGCCTGAAATAAAACAGATGTATGATGATGGGAATGGCCAAAAAAGCCAGTGCCCACAAAAATCCCGGATATAAAAACTGCATAGCGTTTTTTTGTGTGTTTGCCGGCCTTTTGGCATCGCCCGTTTAAAAAGCCCGGAAGACCAAATCACTTCACTGAAATGGGTTGCCTGTCGAAAGGGTTCAGTGCCACTCCCCTTACTTTGGCCTCTGTTTCCACGCGGTACTCGGATTTCACGCCCTCCACCAACTTCAAGGCTCCAACCAGGCCGCGGGCAAAGATATTGCGCTTTCCCAAATTCTCCATATCCGAGTGTACCACCTTAAAAGGCAGGCGAAAAGAGCGCTCCACCACCTCGCCGGCAGGTACGGCAAAGGGCGTGTCGAGCAGTACGCTGCCCAGTTCGTATTCATCTATGCGCTTTTCCTTGCGGCGGCCGCGGGTGTAGCGTTCAATAAAGACCACCTTCACCTGCTCCACCATCTGGTCGCGCAGGGAGGTAAAGCGCAGACGCCCCTCAATATAGCCGTCTTTCTCCGAGACCTCTGCGGGAATGAGCAACTCGACCTTTACGCCCTCTATGCCCAGCCATTGTTTGAATCTGCTTATCATAAGTGCTATTAATCGGCTATCATTCTGTACATCCAACTCTCTTTGAGCGGTTTCAGCCAGTTTTTGCGCCAATCGCCCAGGGTTTGTACCATGTTGTCGAAAACCAGGGTATCGTCGCCGATTTCACCGGCAGCATAAAGGGCGGCAAACTCATCTTTATGCGCAGCCCTGACCTCTCCATCCTTCAGATAAGCCAGCTGCATGCGGTCGAAAAAGTCCACGCCAAAACGCTCGCTCAAGTCTCGCATCAAACGCACAGAGGCATCCACCGAGCGCCCGCAGACGGAATCCCCGCGCGGGTCCACCGCAATGAGGACAAAGCGATTGTGCAAGATCTCGGCTCCGGCAGGCAAAATACTGCCGTGGCTCTCCCAATGGGAGGTATATGCCCTCAGCGCCTCCTCTATGGCAGGCACCAAAGTCTCGGGAATTTCTGTAGCAGCCTGATATACCCAGCAGCGCGCGCTGTCGGGCAAAGTGGCTGTAGAAAGGGTGGTTTGGGTTGACATCTTTGTGGTTGGTTGGTTATGGAGGCAAAGATAGGGAAAATGTGGACGCTTCGCGTCTGATGTGGAGCGCAAGCGCTCTAATGTAGAACGCAAGCGTTCTAATGTGGTTTTTCGCTCGCTGCGCATCGCGTCTGGGATGGGCATTCGGAATGGCGGATATTGGAGGGGGGGAAGTGTTAAAATCTGCCGGCTATACGGGCTTCTTCATTTTAGGAGCGTTACAAAAAGGCTTGAAGTTTTAACTTTAGAACAATGGTTCATTAAGTTTTTGGTTACCCGTCTCCATCGAAAACCAGGCTATCAAGTTAAACCGGCTAAAAAATCTGTCAGATTGAGCCTGCCTGCAGCAGG
>JALVES010000262.1 GCA_027030635.1 Saprospiraceae bacterium
GCCAGAGATGAGATAGTCGTAGGCTATGGTTCGCAGGTGCGAGAGGTACATCTTGCGGTATTTATCCTCCTGCAGCAGTTTGGAAATAAGCGGCTTGAGGATGTTGTCGGCGTGCAGCAGAGGGTCGAGCTCCTGCAATTGCTTCAGTTTGAGATCGGAGCCCTGGCCGGTGTTTTTGAAGGAGCCAAAGGCAAAGTTCAGATCGCCGGGGATGGTGGTAAAACGCCCCGAAGGCATGAGGTACAGGTGATAGTTGTCGCTGTATTTTCCACTATAGCTGTAGAGGTTGACGATGGCGTTATTGAAGGCCAGCATCCACAGGGCCCGATCTACATCGAGGATTTGTTCGATTTTGCCGGGTTCTTCGTTGAGTATCTTAGTGAGTTGATAGAGGTCATCCCAACCCGCTTTGGCTTTGAGGTCAAAGCGGTACATGTTGCACTCGGGATTGGGGTCGTACTGCAATGAAGCCCCTATGCCCTGCTTGCAGCCGCGGGGTTCGCGCTCGTAGTAATCGTGCGGGCGGGCGCTGAAGAAAGGACCATCGGCAGAACCGTAGTGCTTGTTGAGGAAGCCTTCATCCAGGGCTTCTACATTGACGAAGAGGCCGTAAAGGCCATCGTTGATATAGACCTGGGCATAATTGGCCTCCGGTGCAGGCATGTATTGCCGGGCTATTTCAAAGCCCAATACTTCGCGCACCATGCTCGGGTCGCGCAGGGCATCGGAAAGGACAATATGCGAGTGCCCCTGAATATTTTGGGTTTTATTGATATAGTCGAGCTTGATGTACAAGCCGTTGCGCTTTGATTCCGGTTGGAAGGCCTTGGATTTGCGGAAGCGCACACCTACATACTCGTATTTTTGGCCATTGACATCGAGATCGGCCAGCAGCATGCCATCCCCATTCATGCGCAGGGAATCCAGAAGGTATTGCCAGTTGTCCTGGGCAAAGTGAAGCCGGATTTGTTGAATGGTATCCGTAGCATAAAAGCCCGCATCCTTACGCTCTTGTGCCTTTACAGCTGAAAAAGCAACCGCACAAACAGTGAACAACAGTATGATTTTTCTCATGTCTTTATCTGAGGTGTGAAGGAATTCAAAATGACACGCAATATTAAGAAATAAATGCGGATTTCAAGCGGGTTTCATTTGGCGAAAGCCTGACAAAATCCCGGATTTACTCAGGCAAACAGACTTGCGATGTGCAAAAAAATGTTGAGGCCCATGACAGCCATCAGGGCAATGGACAGAACGCGCAGCCACCATCCGTTTTTCCTGCGAAAGGCATCTATGGCCTTGCGTTTTTCTTCTGTCTTGGGGCGTATGAAACCCCGCACCAGCAGATACACATACAAACCCAGGGCAAAGAAAAGCAACTCCACCAGTAAACCGAGATATTCCATTATTCTGTTTTCAATTCTTCAAAGTAGCCTGTTTGGGTGTTTTTGCGCACATTGTCCCAGTCGAAATAGCGGCCATTCATGGCGATATAGACGCCGGGCTGCAGGGTTTGCACAAAGGCCAGGGCGCTGCCGAGGTTAAAGAAGCCATCGGAAGAAGTGCCGAAGGCATAGGGTATCATGGCGCCGGTAAGGACGATGGTCTTGCCCTTGATGTCTTTTGCGGCCAAAAATCTGGCCGTTTCCACCATGCGATCCGTGCCGTGGGTAATGATGATTTGCTTTCTGTCTGTGCGCATACAATTGTGAGCGATGATCTCCCGGTCGGCATCGGTCATGTCCAGGCTGTCCACCAGCATGAGCGTGCGCACATCTACGGCAAGCGTACTGCGCCCGCGTTCCAGCATTTTGGGCACGTGGGTTTCTTTAAAGAACAAGCCCCCCGAAATGTAATTGTACTCTTTGTCAAAGGTGCCTCCCGTAACGAAAACCTGTATCATAAATCAGTCAAAGAGTTGATCGTAAGAACCATCCGAGCTGCGGCCCTGCTGTTTTTCGGGTTCAGCTGTGGGGGCATTCAGATCGAGGGTATCGTCAGTTGTCGTGTTCTCGCCGAGGAGCATGAGGGTGCTTTTCTTTTCCCACTCTTCCAGCATTTTCATGCCCTGCTCTTCGAAGACGCCGTTTTGGAGGTCTATGTTTTCCATGACGGAGGAGGATAGTTCCATAAAGCGCTCCATTTCGCCGATTTTATTGGCTACATCATCGGCTATGCTTTCCAGGGCGGCATCGAACATAGCGCGCTTATCGGGGTCTCCGCTCAGGACGCTCCGGGCTGAGCGCATGGCTGAATGAGAAGCGCGAATGGCTTTGCGCTCCTGCTCTTTGAGTTTGACTTGATCCTGCGTATCGGCCAGAAGAATTTCCGAGTTTTTGTACATCTTGTTGAGGATGCGATGAAGCACTTCCATTTTTTTGTACAAAACGGCATAGCGCTCATTGGTTTCTTTGAGGCGGGCAGCTTTGCGGGTGTTCAGAATGACGTGCTCCTCTTTGCCCTGCTTTTTGGCCATGCTGGCCAGTTGCATGCTCTTTTCGATTTCCTTTTGGTTCTCTTCCATCAGGGTTTTCATCTTGCGCATCTGACCGCGGATGACGCCGATTTGCTTGCTCATCTTGCGCAGGTTGTCCTGCAGGCTTTCCACATAGCTTTTGAGGATGCCAATAGGGTCTATTTGTACAAACAGGCCGGTGATCCAGCGCATGACGCTTTTGTAGCTGTACCAGATGAGATTGCGGGCTTTG
>JALVES010000263.1 GCA_027030635.1 Saprospiraceae bacterium
AGCTAATCGCCCAAACCGGCAATTGGCCCGCCGTGCAACAATGGCAAAAAACATTAGACACTCAACGCGAGCTGTACGACAGTTTAGGCACAGAGCAAAGAGCGCTGTTAGATGCACTCGACCAAAGCAATCGCTTAGAAGAAATTGCCAATCGCCTGAGTTATTTGCAAAAGGCAGCAGAGATCTCTGCGAGCGCTCATTTGGCGAAAGCCGAAGAAGCCCTTTCCACTGCCTTTCGGCAAATGCAATCCGGACGCAACTTTCGCACTTTGTACACGCCCGCACTACGCTGGCATGGCTTCGACAATCGCTATCACCACTGGCTGCGTTCGCTGCTGCGCGGCGATTTGGGCACATCTTACTACGACCACCAACCGGTATCCAAAAAAATCCGGCATGGCCTTTTCTGGACGCTGCTGCTCAACTTTATTTCCTTCACCCTGGCCTTTGTCATAGCTGTGCCTCTGGGCGTTCGCATGGCTGTTAAAGCCGGCAGCCGCTTTGACCGCCGCGCCGGTCTGCTGCTGTTCGGGCTGTACTCCCTGCCCCGATTTTGGACGGCCACGCTCTTGCTGGTTTTTTTGACGACCTCTTACTACGCGACCTGGTTAGATTGGTTTCCCGGGCCGGGCCTGGGCGACTTGCCGCTCTCGGCGCCTTTTTGGGAGCGCTTTGTCGAACGCACCGGGCACCTGCTGCTGCCCGTTTTCACTCTGACATACCCCATGCTGGCTTTCATTGCCCGCCAGGTGCGCGGCAGCATGATTGAGGCCCTGAGCAGCGAATACGTTTTGGCCGCCCGTGCGCGGGGGTTGAGTGAGCGCAAGTTGGTATGGCGTCATGCTTTTCGCAATGCGCTGTTTCCGCTGATCACGGTCATCGCCTCCATCATCCCCGCTTCCATAGCCGGCTCGGTGGTGGTGGAGCAGGTTTTCGCCATTCCGGGTATGGGGCTTTTGATGTTTGAATCCATCTTGCGAGCTGATTGGCCGGTGGTCTTTTCCGTTCTTCTCTTCGGCGCCCTGCTCACCATGCTGGGGCTGCTCATAGCCGACCTCCTGTATGCCTGGGCCGACCCGCGCGTAAAATTCGGAAAAAAACAAGGAGCATGAAGAGTCCGGACACAGATCGCGCCCGATTTTGGGCTCGCTTGCGCAGTACGCCCTCTTCGCGACGGGCATTGCGGCTGTTGGCATTACTGTTGTTCGTTGCCCTTTTCGCCGATTTTCTGGCCAATGACAAACCGCTGTACTGCCGCTACGAGGGCAAGACCTACTTCCCCGTGTTGCGCTCCTATGCCGTTGCATTGGGCTGGCAGGCATGGCCTGAAGACATGCAACGGGACGCGTGGAAACAATTGAAGTACGAATCCGTGCTCTGGCCGCCGGTGCCCTATGCCGCCTCGGAGTTAGATGCACGCAACAGTCGTTTCAGGAGTCCCTTTGAAAAGCAGGATGTGCCCTCTCTGCGCTTCCGCCACTGGCTGGGGACCGACCAACTGGGGCGGGATTTGCTGGCGGGCATGATTCGCGGCACGCGGGTGGCCATGTTGGTGGGCATCATTTCCATGGGGCTGGCCTCTTTGATCGGCATTTTTCTCGGCGGCATAGCCGGCTTTTTCGGCGACCGCAAGCTGCAGGCGGGGCCACTGCAAACAGCCCTGTTTTTGATCGGATTGCCGCTCGGCATTTTTTACGCCTTCATTGCCCGCAGCTTTCAGATAACAACGGCTTTGGAAGAAGGCGGCATTTGGAAAGAACTGCTCATCAGCCTGCTGTTGTTGGCGGGCATTCCCACTGCCCTCGGCTGGCTGGGCGGACGCTTAGAGTCGCTGCCCCTTTTGGCGAAAGCCTTCAGAAAGCGCTCCTTTCCCGCCGATCTGCTCATCATGCGCCTCATCGAGTTGCTCAACTCCATCCCTGCGCTGCTGCTCATTTTGGCCGTGGTGGCCATTTTGCCGCATCCCTCCATTTTTTACGTCATGCTCATCATCGGCCTCATCAGTTGGACGGGCATCGCGCGTTTTGTAAGAGCCGAGTTGCTACGCATACGCGAGCTGCCCTACATCGAGTCGGCCCGCATCATGGGGTTTTCGGAATGGCACATTTTCCTAAAACAGGCCTTACCCAACGCACTGGGGCCGGTTTGGATCGCCATAGCCTTCGGCTTCGCCGGAGCTATTTTGGCAGAAGCCACCATATCCTTTCTCGGCATAGGCCTGGCGCCCGATGAGGTGAGCTGGGGCAGCCTGCTGCAAGCCGCCCGAAACAACATCAGCGCCTGGTGGATGGCTGTATTCCCCGGGTTGGCTATATTTTTGACCATTACAGTGCTTAATCTGCTGGGCGAGGCCCTGCAAAAAGAAGATGAGAGAGATTAAAAAAATCTCTCTGACAAATTACCCACTTAATCTGCCGGGCGAGGCCCTGCAGAAAGAAGATGAGAGAGATTAAAAAATCTCTCTCTACAAATTACCCGCTTAATCTGCCGGGCGAAGCCTTGCAGAAAGAAGATGAGAGAGATTAAAACAAAACCTCATGCAAATCCACTTCAAAGAGCTCATTTCCATCACCTTGGTGCTCTTCTCCGTCATTGACATCATCGGCTCGCTGCCGCTTATTATTGACCTGAAAAAGCGCGGGCAGCGCATCCATGCGGAATACGCTTCTGCCGTTGCCTTCCTCTTCATGTGCA
>JALVES010000264.1 GCA_027030635.1 Saprospiraceae bacterium
TACGCTACGCTTCGCTCAGGGTTACACCTTTGCATTTTGCGGGTGGGCGCCCCTTCAGGGGTCGGGGGCGCGGAAAGGCCGAAAATGCAAAGGGTTCTCAAAGAGACCCTCCGCTCAGGGCAACACCCTTCGGCTTCGCTATCGCTTCGCTCAGGGCAACGCCCTTCGGCTTCGCTCAGGGCAACGCCCTTCGGCTTCCCCTTCGACTCCACTTCCCTTCGACTCCGCTACCGCTCCGCTCAGGGAGCAGTTTCGCTCAGGGGACAGCTCAGGGTGGCGTCCTTCGACTACGCTATCGCTCCGCTCAGGATACCCCCCTTCGGCTCCGCAGATATGACCACAATTGCCTGTAAAAAGCCGGTTTCGCCCACACTACAGCCAAATCACCACATACAAACAGCGAATTTTCGCCCACCCTCTAACAAGGGTCTGTCCCCCTAAAACAACCCATAGAAAGCGTTTCTACATAGACATTCCACACATATTCCTCTAAAAAAATATCTGTAGTCAAACAAAACAAGCCTCTAAAAGATTCAAAAACACCCCGCCTAAAACAAAAAACTAAGATCATAACATACTGATAATCAGCAGATTATAAGCATACACCCATTGAAAAACCCCGCAAAATAGGGTTCAAATCAAGCTGCTGACTGTTTACAAAACATCCATCTCCCCACAGCACCTTTGAACCGTAAACCCAATTTAGTAATCACAAAACCTTACAGCCATGAATGCAATCATTGCCATTCTCATCAGCCTCTTCCTCTGCCAAACTCCTGCACCTACCCATGATGGATATAAGGATCCTGGGGGAGGGATGGAGAAGAATATTATAATAATGGATATCAACCAAGGGTAGCAAAGACTACTCATACTAGGCAAAGAAAAAAAATAGGCAATCCTTTGGGATTTGCCTATTTTTTTGTATCTTTGCGCATAAAATAGTTGAAATACGGTTTATTCTGCCTCCGTCAAATAACCTGAGACCCTAAATATGGGGTAGACCTACGGCAGACTCCAACAAAACTAAAAAGAACAGGCCTTGAAGTAGCAATGGCTGTCAAAAGCACAGAGGATACCCCAACAGATGCCCTGCAAAGGGCATCACAAACACTGAAAGCAACACTTGAGTATGTTTTTGTTCTCAAAAACAGGGGTTGTTTATGTCCCGTGCATACTTAGTACAAAGTCCCACATCAAGCTAAACTGAAACTACATGAAACTACTTATCGAACTGCGCCACATCATCACCAAACACAAAATCAAGAACCTCTCTTTGCTCATCAGGCCTACTGAAGAACAGTCGCAGTCTTTGATTCAGAGGTTTTACAATGCGTTAAATTGTGAAAAAATAAAAAGCAACTCAGACATGAATCAACATTTATATGATTTTGAGTTCCAAGATTCTAGATTTCAAAAAATTAAAGAATCTCTGAGAGATCGAATGATTAACATACTTTTATTTATAAATTTCATGCAGGATAGAATAAGGAGCAGAGACCACGCAAAAACTATTTGTCATCGCTACCTTACAGCATCTAGAATATTAAAAAAAACAAACAGACATAGAACAAACAGTTTTTTAGCCAAAAGGACTCTAAGTAAAGCTCTTTATTATGAACTAACCTATGCTGCCATAGAATCATCTCAATGCCTTCATGAATATTATTCTACACATGACAACAACTTAAATTTATCAAAAAAATATCGCCATATACTTAATAAACAATTAAAAAATTATAGAAACGAAATTCAAATTCACAAAATTCAACAAGAAGCCACTATTTTTTATGAAGCTAGCCGATCTAATTTAAAAAAAGTTAATACTCACATGAAAAACCAACTTCATATACTTTTAAAACTAACAAATCAAGTCAATACTTCTGAAGGAATAATAAATAGTGCATTAGCACTAATGTATGCATATGCAGATGCAAAACACTTAGATAAGCTACTTGCACTATGCATAGAGACACTAAAAAAGCTAGATGAAAAACCCTTTTCCATGCATAGAGCACGCCTAGTTTTTTTAACAAACATTACTCTATGCCACATAAGAAAAAAGAGCTTCATAAAAGCTACAAAAAGCCTCCAAGAAGCCATTCAACTGAACAAACAGCGAGACTTCAACTGGCTAAAAACCATGGAAATCTTTAACCTCCTCTACCTCCGCTCCGCCCAATACGACAAGGCTCTTGAGGTCATTCAGGAGGTTTATGCAGAGGAAGAGACCTTGAAAAGGCAAAAGGCACATACCCGCGAAATATGGTACATCAACAGGGCCTTTGTGGAATTTCTGCTGAGGGCCGGGCTGATAAAAGACAATGGCAGGCCGCGGCCGGGCTTTCGACTCAGCACTTTTATGAACGATGTACCCCACTTTACTAAGGACAAGCAGGGGCTCAACCTCAACATCCTCATCCTGCAGTTCTTGCATCAGCTCATAGACGATCGAAAGCACGACCGCCTCATAGACAGAACGGAATCGCTGCGACAATACACCTATCGCCATTTGAAAGAGCTGCCCAGGCCCCAGGCCTTTATCAAAATGCTCTGCATCATACCCGAGGCCAATTTTGATCCAAAGCTCATTCAAAAGCGCGCCCAAAAATGGCTGGACGAACTCCGGCAGCACCCCTTAGAGCTGGCCGACCAGCCCTTTGAAATCGAGCTCATCCCCTTTGAAACACTCT
>JALVES010000265.1 GCA_027030635.1 Saprospiraceae bacterium
CGGGCATAGACCTCGAAGAAGCCCTCAAAAAAAACTTAGAAAAAAAGACCCGACGCGATGCTCAACGACATGCGGAGAATCCTAAGTTGAAGAAAAACCTCAAATAAATTCAAATGGAAGTACATGAACCTAAAACCCCATGGGGCGGAAGCTCCTTACTTAAACGGAGACCTCTCCTGCTGCAGCCCCACCAAACGCCGGGCATAATATACACTCAGCCCCAGCACAGCCAAAGCCAGCAAAACCAACCAGTCGTACAACTCGTACTCCAGAAAAAAATCGTAAAGCCCGTGAACCAAAACAGACACCAGCAAGCCCTTCAATAAAACCAAAACCGGTCGCTTCCGCCCGTCAAAGCGAGCCAAACCCGCATAATAACCCTGAACAACACCAAAGGCCGCATGTGCCGGCACAGCAGTAAAAGCACGCACCACAGTCGTCCCCATATCGTGCTTCCAGGCATAAGCTCCATTCTCAAAAGCAGCAAAGCCCATAGCCACAAAAACCGCATAGACAATCCCATCTATGGGCTCATTGAAAAACACCGCCCTGTAAGCCCAGCCCCCTAAAGGCAAAAACTTCGCTACTTCCTCCACAAAAGCTACCACCAAAAAAGCAAAAAACACCGTAGCCCAAAAATTTCCGGGATTCTCCAAGCCCGACAAAGCCGCGTATTTCTCCAGATAGTAAACCGGTATTGCAACCAATACCCCCAACAGAAAATGCGCCGCCAAAACCCCAAAGTCCTCCTTCTCGTACTTATCCAAATGATAGATGTACCAACAAAGCAACAAGGTCGGCACAATGGCTAAAACAAACTGAAATATCTGTAAAAAAACGCTCATGCAGGCTCCCTTTGCTCCTCCAAAGTTCGGAAATCCTGCTCAAACAAAGAGAAAAACCGCTACGAACCGCCATAAAATGAGAAAGGGACCCCGAGAAGACCGACGTACCCCCCAGTGCCGGTGCTTCTCAAAAGGTCCCTTAGGAGACTTGCGCCTCCTTGAATCATGAAAAATTTCAAAGCTTTCAATGTTGTTGCAAAAATAGGGTGGCCTGCCCCAACTCAAACCCCGATTTAAACATAAAAACCGGAACAAAAGTAAACAAATGTCAGAAAGTGTGACATTCATAGTTTAAGACATTTTGTCGCACCCCCTCTGCCAAAAAAGCAAAAGAACAGACATTGAAACCAAACTCAAGGCAACTGGCACAGCCTTTGACCAATAAAAGCAGAGTCTCTGTAAGCCCCAAAGACTAAGACTCGCATACCTTATGAAACACAAAAAGCAAAAAACATGAGCAAAGGAACCATCTCCGTACAAACCGAAGACATCTTTCCAATCATCAAAAAGTTCCTCTACTCGGAACACGAAATATTTCTGCGCGAACTCATCTCCAACGCCACAGATGCCACCTCCAAAATAGAAACCCTGGCAAGACGCGGAGAATTCAAAGGCGAATTGGGAGACCTCACCATTCATGTCATCCTGAATCCCGAAAAACGCACCCTCACCATACGGGATAAAGGCATTGGCATGAGCAAAGAAGAGGTAGAAAAATACCTCAACCAGGTCGCTTTCTCCAGCGCCAAAGAATTCCTCGAAAAATACAAAGAAGATGCCCGCATCATCGGCAAATTCGGCCTCGGCTTCTACTCTGCTTTCATGGTAGCCGACAAAGTGGAAGTCATCACCAAATCTTATCGCGAAAAAGAACCGGCCGTCCGCTGGATCTGTGAAGGTAAACCCGAATACGAACTGGAAGAAACCTCCAAAGAAGAACGGGGCACCGACGTCATCCTCCACCTCGGAGAAGATGGAGAAGAATTCCTGCAAAAAGCACGCGTAGAAGGCCTTCTCAAAAAGTACTGCAGCTTCCTGCCCTACCCCATCCAGTTTGGCACACGCAAAGAAAAGCAGGAAAAAGACGGCAAAGAAACAGAAGTCGAAGTACCCAACATCATCAACGACACCCACCCCCTCTGGAAGAAAAAACCCGCAGACCTAAGCGATGAAGACTACCTAAACTTCTATCAAAAACTCTATCCCTACAGCGAACCCCCGCTCTTCTGGATACACCTCAATGTGGACCATCCCTTCCACCTCACAGGTGTGCTGTATTTTCCCAAACTCACCAACAACATCGAAGCCCAGAAAAACAAAATCCAGCTCTACGTCAACCAGGTCTTCGTTACCGATGAAGTCTCCCAAATCATCCCCGAATTCCTCACCCTGCTGCACGGCGTCATAGACTCCCCCGATATCCCGCTCAACGTATCCCGCAGCTACCTCCAGGGCGACCCCAATGTGCGCAAAATCGCTCGCCACATCACCAAAAAAGTGGCAGACAAACTCAAAGAACTCTTCGTCAAAGAGCGCGAAAACTTCGAACAAAAATGGGAGAACATCAGCGTATTCATCAAATACGGCATGATCTCCGATGAGTACTTCTACGAAAAAGCCCTGGATTTCGCCCTCTTCAAAGACACCAACGGCAAGTATCACACCCTCGAAGAACTCAAAGAAAAACTCAAAGACACACAAACCGACAAACACGGCAAACTGGTGCTGCTCTACACCAACAATCCCGAAAGTCAGCATCAACTGCTCGAAGCCCTGAAGCCGTATGATTACACCATCCTCCTCATGAAGGACATCATTGACAACCACTTCATGCAACACATCGAATACAAGGATGACAAACTGGCTTTCAAGCGCATAGACGCCGACACACCCGACAAACTCATCGAAAAAGATGAGCAGCGCGAGTCCGTACTCAGCGAAAAAGAGCAAAAAACCGTACAGAAAATTTTCGAAGAAGCCGCCGGCAGCAGGCAAAACCTCAGCGTACAACTCAACCCCCTCTCACCGGAAGAACCGCCCGTACTCATCACGCAGCCCGAATTCATGCGCCGCATGAGCGAAATGCAGGCCCTGCAGGGCGGAGGCATGGATTTACCCGAGTTCCTCAACCTGGTCGTCAATACCAACCACCCCCTCATCGCCAAACTGCTGAAAAAACGCAAAGAAGGACGCAAAGAAATGGCCTCCTACCTCGTCAACCTCGCCCTGCTCAGCCGGCAAAAACTGAAAGGAGAAGACCTCTCTGCCTTCTTGAAACAGACCATAAATATGCTCAACAAGTAAAAATGCTTCACACTCAAACCCGCAGCTCGCATTGCCGCAGCTCGCGGGTTTGTTTTTCCCGCAAATCCTCCTGCAACTTCTTCCGCAAGTTGCGCTTGCCGTTTTGCAAATAAGACTTGACCTGCTTCAAACTGTACCCCGTCTCTAAAGCAATCTCCTTGTAACTCTTCCCCTCAAAAAAGAAAAGCTCAATGCAAATGCGCTGGTAATCTTCCAACTCCCAAAGCCGCTTTTGCAACGCAAGCTGCAAATCCTCATCAAAAGCATGTACACTGTTCGTGGAAAACACACCCGCACAGTCCACAAATTCTGCACTTTTTCTTTCGTGCAAAACACCGGCAAGCAGCCTTTCAGAGACTTTTTTGCGCTCCCGCAAAAGGGCCAGGCTCTCATTTCTGATGGCTTTCGCCAAATACCCGCTCAGGTTTTCAACCTCCTCAGCCTGCACCCGCCACTTCTCCATCAGCTTCAAAAACAAGGCACACAACACGTCTTTGGCATCCTCTTCGTTTTGCAAATACTTAAAGGCAAGACCGTATAAATGCCCCTTATATCGCTGAAACAAGGCCCCCATATAAACAGAATAACCGGTCAACTGGTACAGCCTGACCAGTTCCTCACCGCTCATCATTTCTACCTCCCGCGATTTGCCGAAAGGCTCCATTTGTTTTCTCAAAGAATGTATCGTACGCATCTGTAGTTTGGTTTGATACCCCAATATAAAATAAAACGTCTAATCCCACCCCTGCTATTACATCACAACACCCCACTCAAAAAGCAGCAAAAAACATTGAACTTTTCACTTCAAAGCCCGTTACCTTTGCAAATGCTCGAATCACTTCACAACCAACGTCATCATGAGCCTCTTCAAAAAATCAGATAAAAGCACCGAAACTGCCCAACAGGCCCTCTTGCTCTATACCGAGCAAACGCCCAATCCCGACAGCCTCAAATACGTGACCAACCGCATGCTCTACCGCGGTACAGCCGACTTCCCCGACAAAGAAACCGCCAACGAATGGTCGCCCCTCGCAGCAGCTCTCTTCGAAAAACCCTTTGTCAAAGGAGTCTATATCTCCAACAACTTCGTCACCATCACCAAAGAACCCAACTACGAGTGGTCCGACATCATGCTCAAACTCAAAGAGTTCATCAAGGACTACCTCCAGGCTGATGGCGAAATCGTCAAAGATGGCTTCTTCGAAGCCATGGCCGAAAAACAAGCCCGCACCGGCGCCGGCATGGAATACTCCGAACAAGACGCCGAAATCGTCAAAAAAATCCGCGAACTCCTCGATAAATACGTCAAACCCGCCGTGGAAATGGACGGAGGAAACATCCAGTTCAAAGCCTACAAAGACGGCGTAGTAACCGTTCTCATGCAAGGCTCCTGCAGCGGATGCCCCTCCTCCACCATGACCCTCAAAGCCGGCATCGAAGGCATGCTCAAACGCATGATGCCCGAAATCAAAGAAGTGGTCGCAGAAATGGGCTGAGCCTGCCTGCCCATAGCTCAACCACAAAAGGGGGCGTGAAATCAAAGATTTCACGCCCCTTTTTTATGTAATTTTAAAATTGCATTTTAAATTTGCATAAAAATAACCCGATGTTTATACCTCGAACACTGCAAAGGACACTCCACAGATTGATACGCACCTACCCCGTCCTCGCCATTACCGGCCCGAGACAATCGGGCAAAACAACCCTGCTCAGAAAACAATTCCCCGAATACAAATACGTCTCCCTCGAAAACCCCGACATCAGAGAAAGGGCGGAAGAAGACCCCAACTCTTTCCTCAAAAAATACGACCGGCACGTCATCTTCGATGAAGTACAAAGAACTCCTCACCTCTTTTCCTACATCCAGACCAAAATAGATGAAGACCAGACAATGGGACAGTTCATCCTCTCAGGCTCTCAAAACTTCCTCCTGCTCCAAAGCATCCAACAAAGCCTGGCAGGAAGAGTGGCCATGCTCAAACTGCTCCCCTTTTCAATGCCGGAACTGGAAGCCGCCTTGCTACTGTCCCCTGACTGGGAAAGCGCAACCATCAAAGGCTTCTATCCTCCCATCTTCGGCAGGGAAATGAGCCCCGCTGATTTCTACCCGCATTATGTCGAAACTTATCTGGAACGAGACGTCAGAAACCTCATCCAAATCAAAGACCTCAGCCCGTTCAGACAATTCCTGAAACGATGCGCCGGACATGCCGGACAACTGCTCAATCTAAGCGAATTGGCCAGAGACTGTGGCATATCGCCTCCCACGGCAAAAGCCTGGCTATCTGTACTCGAAAGCAGCTTTATCCTGTTTACCATCTCGCCCTACTTTACCAACTTCAACAAGCGACTCATCAAACGCCCCAAACTCTACTTCTACGATACAGGCCTGCTATGCCATCTGCTCGGCATCACTTCAGAAGCAGAGCTCGATACTTATTACCAGCGCGGCAACATCTTCGAAAACCTCATCATTGCAGAGCTCCACAAACGACGCCTCCATCAGGGCCAACAACCCGCTTTCCACTTCTTCCAGGACAGCAACAAAAACGAAATTGACATCCTCTCCGAAAAGGCAGGCCGACTCTACATCGCAGAAATCAAAGCTACCCGAACACCCACCGCAAGGCACTTCAAACCATTAGAAAAATTCCGGAAAACAGCGCCCCTCCCCATAGCAAAGGCAAGCCTCATTTACGGAGGAGAAGAAGCCTTTGAGCACAAAGGAATACACGTCCTCCCCTGGAAGTCCTGCAAGCTGTTCTAAGCAATGGTAGCCAAAACATCCACAAACCGCCACACATCCTCAAAGCTGTTGTACAAAGGTACCGGCGCCACGCGAATGACGTTGGGCTCCCGCCAATCGCAAACCACATCGTTTTCCGTCAGGTAATCGTACAATGCTCTCCCCTGCTCCAAAGCGAGCAAAGAGAGCTGACAGCCCCGTTCCTCAGGCCTCGCCGGCGTGATGATCTCAAAGCGCCGCGACTGCTCATTCAATCGGTTCAGCAAAAACTCCAGATAGCCCGTAAGGCGCAGACTCTTTTGCCGCAAGGCATCCATACCCGCCTCATCAAAAATATCTAAGCCCGCTTTGTGCGCAGCAAAACTCAAAATCTGCGCATTGCTCAACTGCCAGCCGGCAGCGCCCCGCATGGGCTTAAAGCCCTTCCGCATCAGAAAACGGCTCTCCTCCTCATACCCCCACCAGCCGGCAAAACGCGGCAAATCGGGCCTGTCTCCATGCCGCTCGTGAACGAACACGCCCGAAGGCCCGCCCGGCCCCGCATTCAAATATTTGTAGCTGCACCAAACCGCAAAATCCACATCCCAATCGTGCAAGCGAAGAGGCACATTCCCCACCGCATGAGCCAAATCAAAACCCGCCACAGCCCCCTGCGCATGAGCCGCACGCGTGATGGCCTCCAAATCAAAAAACTGCCCGGTGTAATAGTTCACCCCGCCCAGCAACACCAGCGCCAACTCCTCGCCCAACTCCTCTATGCGCCGCAAAATGTCTTCCGTGCGCAGGCAATGCTCGCCCTCGCGCGGGAGCAACTCCACCATCCCCTCCTCCGGGTCTATGCCGTGAAACCGCAACTGGCTCTCCACCGCATACTGGTCGGACGGAAAAGCCCCGCCCTCCACCAATATCTTCCTGCGCCGACCCTCCGGACGATAAAAAGAAACCATCATCAGATGCAGATTGGTCGTCAGGGTGTTCATCACCACCACCTCCTCCGGCTTGGCGCCTGTCAAGCGGGCCGACTGGGGCTGCAAAAACTTGTGGTAGTACATCCACGGCATCTCCCCCCGGAAATGCCCCTCCACGGCCTCCTCCCGCCAGTGCTTCAACTCGCGCAACAAAGCCTCCTCCACAGTCCGCGGCTGCAAACCCAGAGAATTCCCGCAAAAATAGATGACCTCTCCCCCCTTTTTGCCTTTCGGCAAATGAAACAAACTGCGATAATGCCTCAGAGAATCCACAGCATCCTGCGCCAAAGCATAGGCTCGTTCAGAACTAAAATTCATTTCCATGTCAAATAATGACTCACCAAAAAATTAAACGAGGGCGGCCCACCCCTTCAGGGGCCGGGGGCGCGGGTGGCCTTTACCTCTTCGGCCTCAATGCCCACCAAACCATTGAGCAGCAAAGATAAAAGATATAAACCTCACTTCTTTAAAAAAACTTATCTTTGTCTTTCCATACTCAACAGCACACTATGCTCAAGCAAAACCTGGCACAAAAACAAATGCAGAAGCTGTCTCCCCAGCAGATACAGCTCATGCGCCTGTTGCAAATCCCCGCCGCCACCCTTGAGCAACGCATCAAAGAAGAACTCGAAGCCAACCCCGCCCTCGACGAAGGCCCCGAAAAAGAAGACGAATTCAGCGCCGACGCCCAAGCCGACGAAGATGCCAAAGAAGAAGACTACGAATTAGACGACTACCTCCGCGAATATATGGAGGACGACCCCGCCAGCTACAACCTCCGCCAAAACGGCCAAACCACCGAAGAGGAAGAAAAAGCCATACCCATCGCCGTGCGCGAAACCTTCCACGAATTCCTCGAAAAACAACTGGGCCTGCTCAAATTTCCAGGCAAACGCGAAAAAGCCATAGCCGAATACATCATCGGCAACATAGGCGACGACGGATACCTCCACCGCTCACCCCAAGCCATCGTGGATGACCTGCTCTTCGCACAAAACATCCAGGCCACCGAAGAAGAAGTCGAATACTGGCTCCAACAAATCCAACGCTTCGAACCTCCCGGCATCGGCGCACGCAACCTCCGGGAATGCCTCGCCATACAACTACGCCACAAACTCGAACGCGAAGACCTCCCCGACGAACGCCGCAAAAAGCTCGAAACAGCACTCAAAATCGTCGAAAAAGCCTTCGACAATTTCTCCAACAAACGCTTCAACCAGGTCAAAACCCGCCTCCAACTCTCCGACCAGGAACTCAAAGACGCCATGGAGGAAATCCTCCAACTCAACCCCAAACCCGCCAGCGCCTTCTCCGCCGGCGGCAGCCAACCCACCGAGTACGTCGTGCCCGACTTCTTCGTCCTCAACCGCGACGGCAACTTAGAGCTCATGCTCAACAACCTCAACATGCCCGACCTGCGCATCAACTCCCACTACCAAAATATGCTGCGCGAATACCACAACAGAGCCAGAAAAAAACAAACCAACAAAAAAGACAAAGAGGCCATCATGTTTATCAAACAAAAAATTGATAACGCCCGCTGGTTCATAGATGCCATCCGACAACGCTACGACACCATGCAACGCATCATGCAGGCCATCATCCAATACCAAAAAAACTACTTCCTCTCCGGCGACGAAATGCAACTCCGCCCCATGATCCTCAAAGACATCGCCGATATCACCGGTCTCGACATCTCCACCGTCTCCCGCGTCGCCAACAGCAAATACGTCCAAACAGAATTCGGCACCAAAAAACTCAAAGACTTCTTCTCCGAAGGCATGACCACCACCGAAGGCGAAGAAGTCTCCACACGCGAAATCAAAAACGCCCTCAAAGAACTCATCGAAAACGAAGACAAACGAAAACCCCTCTCCGATGAAAAACTCATGAAACTCCTCCGACAAAAAGGCTACGACATAGCCCGAAGAACCGTCGCTAAATATAGAGAACAAATGAATATCCCTGTGGCACGGCTACGAAAAGAACTCTAACGTATTCATTAGTCCCCCGATGACTGAGCCTGTCGAAGTTATCGGGGGACTAATGAATATACCCGTGGCACGGCTACGAAAAGAACTCTAACGTATTCATTTACACTCCGTTATCTTTTAGCGAAATAGAAACACAACTGTAAAAAACGAATATCGAACAAGGATTAACGAACTCCGATTTTTGAAGTAAAAAAAGTTAGCATGAACAAGTTTGATTTAGAAGAACGATTGATTGAGTTTTCAGTATTGATAATTGAAATCACTAAAGAAATGCCGAACAATTATGCCGCTAATCACTTGTCAAAATAAATCTGAAATCGTTAATCGGTGTTCCTTGTTCTTCAATCAAAAGTCATCGGAAAACGCTAAAACAACTCCCATGCTCCCACCATCCAAACTCTCCAAAACCGGCACCACCATCTTCGCCATCATGACCGCGCTGGCCAACGAACACAAAGCCCTCAACCTCTCCCAGGGCTTCCCAAACTTCGACTGCCCCGACCGGCTGAAAGAGCTGACAGCACACTACATCCAAAAGGGCTTCAACCAATACGCCCCCATGCCCGGCATACCGGAATTGAGACACAGCCTTTCGGCAAAAATAAAACGACTCTACGGCCTCGACATAGACCCCGATCGCGAAATCACCATCACTTCGGGAGGCACCCAGGCCCTGTTTACAGCCATCGCCGCACTGGTTTACCGCGGCGATGAAGTCATCCTCTTCGAACCGGCTTACGATTCCTACGCCCCCTCCATAGAAATCCAGGGAGCCAAACCCGTGCCCTACACCCTGCGCGCACCCGACTTCCGCATCCACTGGCCGGAAGTCGAAAAACTCATCACCCGCAACACCCGCATGTTGATCGTCAACACCCCCCACAACCCCTGCGGGCGCGTGCTCAGCCGCGAAGACATGCTCGAACTCCAGCGCCTCGCCACAGAATACGATCTGCTCGTCCTCAGCGACGAAGTCTATGAGCACATCCTCTTCGACGGCCTCCAACACCACAGCGCCATGAGTTTCCCCGAGTTGTACGCCCGCAGCCTCGTGGTCTTTTCCTTCGGAAAAGTCTTCCACAACACCGGCTGGAAAATGGGCTATTGCGTGGCTCCGCCCG
>JALVES010000266.1 GCA_027030635.1 Saprospiraceae bacterium
AGCCTTCGGGCAATTGCTCAACGAAGCCAAGCAACTGGCGGAGCAGAAGTTTGAAACGCTCAAAAGCAGTGTGGCACAGGCACAAGAGGAGAGCGAAGCCAGGGCCTTCGACCTCACGGCTCCGGCGGAACCCATCGAACTGGGCGCCCGCCATCCGGTGGCTATCGTCATGGATCGCATCATAGACATCTTTTCCCGCATAGGTTTTGCCGTGGCCGAAGGGCCGGAAATCGAAGATGACTGGCACAATTTTACGGCCATGAACACGCCGGAAGACCATCCCGCCCGCGATATGCAGGACACCTATTACGTCATGAACGACCCGGGCATGTTGCTGCGGACGCACACCTCCAGCGTGCAGGCTCATGTGATGACTACCCAAAAGCCGCCCATCCGCATCATCGCTCCCGGGCGCGTCTATCGCAACGAAACCATCTCTGCCCGCGCCCACTGCCAGTTCCACCAGGTGGAAGGGCTTTACATTGATGAGGGTGTGTCTTTTGCCGATATGAAGCAGACTCTGCTCTACTTCGCCCGCCAGATGTACGGGCCGGATGCCCGCATTCGCCTGCGTCCCTCCTTTTTCCCCTTCACGGAGCCCAGCGCTGAAATGGACGTCTATTGGGGCCTCAAAGATGAGACCGACTACCGCATCACCAAGGGCACCGGCTGGCTGGAAATCCTCGGCTGCGGCATGGTGGACCCCAATGTGCTCGAAAATTGCGGCATAGATTCCAAGCGCTATACCGGATTCGCCTTCGGCATGGGTATCGAGCGCCAGGCTATGTTGCAATACCGCGTCAGCGACATCCGACTGTTTTTTGAAAACGACCTGAGGTTTTTGAAGCAGTTTAGAGGGGCTTTGTAGAGTTTTTGAAGGAATTGTATAGAGAAATGGCAGGGTGGTAATGAGCCGGATGGCTCCTCTCCATAATGCATTTTTTTGTATCTTTAGGCTTCCGCCAAATGTTTTGATCAGATGATCACCAAAATATACGTACACCATTTTCGCAGTTTAGAGAAACTGGAAATCCCTTTGAGCCAAATTAATGTGCTCACAGGCCTGAACAACAGTGGAAAGACGAGTCTGCTGCAGGGCATGGCCATGCTGAAAAATGTCGTGAGCAACCCCAATCGTCCCGTGGACCAATTGCTGATGTTGCCCGGGCAAAATTTTGGGGGCTTTTCCGAATTGGTGTACGATAAGGATAAAACCCGGCAAATAGTATTTGCAATAGCCGTTAAGGATAAGAGGAAAGTGTTGCATTATGGGATTTCTCTCGGGCAAAACGCAGGTTCCTTCTACCTGAAAAGCAAAGAAATCTCTGAAGGTACTGCCAGCCTGAATGTCAATTTCCCCTATCCGCTTAATCAGCAAATTCAAATTGATGATAAGCAGGGGGAGGCTGTTTTGACATGGAATGGCGTTACTGCAAACCCACTCTCTCAAAGTCAATCAGCTATAAACCTCGTTACTCAAATCAACCGCGTATTTGAGACCATTCAGGGCTTTGATTATGTGGAATCGGGCGTTAAGTTCTCTAAGGTCTTGTATGGCAATGTGGCTATAACGGATTATTCAACAGAAGAGCAAATAGCGGCAGCTATAGCAACGGACAGAGACCTGGAAGGAAAAATTTCTCATTATTTCGAAAAAGTTTTTGACCAGGAATTTTCCGTAAGAGCAATTATCGGCACTTCTAATTTTCATCTGCAAACCAGAGATAAACATACGGGCTTCGTTACCGATTTAGTCAATCAGGGCAGCGGGCAAAATCAGGTGATTTATTTGCTTGCCCGTATCTTGCGTTCGCCAGTCTCGCTGATTTGCTTAGACGAACCTGTTATCCACCTGCATCCATCTACCATTGGAAAGCTGATGCAGGTCTTTGTTGAGATAGCCCGAAACGAAAATAAGCAGTTCCTTCTCGCCACTCATAACGAGCACTTGGTCAACTCTTTACTTATACAGGTGGTTAAAAAAGCGCTTCAACCAAAAGCATTGAACGTCTTCTATTTGGAAAAATACCTTAAGTCCACTCGTGTCGAAAGACAAAAGGTCAATGAAGACGGACAACTTGAAGGAGGCTTGAAGCATTTCCTCGATGTTGAACTGGAAGACTTGAAGATATTTCTGAAGGTATAATGTGTTTATAATGGAGGTTGTGGTCAATGAGTGGTTGCTGGAATATATGAGGCCGGAGTCTAATAAGTCAGACAGAGATAAGGTCATAAAACTTTTAGAGAAAATTGAGAAGGGCGAGTTGACGATTGTGGTGCGAAATCCTTCAGCATTCACAAAAAAATGTCATCGCTATCGCAAAGATTTTGCTCGGTACGCCTATTCCAGCTTGGTCTTGAAGAGGTTTATTGCAGAAGTTTTACAAAATTCTGCAAGGTGCCGTTTTGTGAATGATAAGGACGTGATTCCCTTAGATGAGGCTTCTCAAAAAATACTTTCTCAGGGAAACTTGGGAAGTGATACTTATCTCTTTGAAGCAGCTAATACAACCAAGAGGAAAGAGATCATAACTACAGACGTTAAACTGGTTGAGGCCTTCGCCAAAAACCACTCTTTTAAAGTAACTTTGCTGTCCGACTTCAACCAGCTATTTTGATGAAACCATCACTACCTAAAGGCACACGCGATTTTGGCCCGCAGCAGATGTTGCGGCGCAATTATCTCT
>JALVES010000267.1 GCA_027030635.1 Saprospiraceae bacterium
GTGCAGGTAGTACTCGTACACGCCCGGCGCACACAGCTCGTGTTCGATGATGACGCTGTCGGGTTCTACCTCATTGCCCGCCTCGTCCGTCCAGGTAACCATGAGGGAGTCGCCGGCCGGGAAGACTTCGTAAGTCAGATCAAAGGGCTCGCCGCTGCAGACGGTCAGGTCTTCCAGTTCCTGGAGGACGGGGCAAGTTGGGCAATTCCCGAAAACTTGTACATCACCTCCTATGCCTTTGGCATCCCAGTTACTTCCCTGGGGAATATAACCAATGATACCGGCAGGCGAAGCGGGATTAAATGGCGCTCCGTAGGTATTTTCCGGAATCGTCTGTATGCCGTGCGGGCCGTCTTCAGAGAGCTGATCGGCGCTGGAGAAGACGTATTCCAAACCTCCATTGGGGTTGTCAAAGAAAGCCACACCGCCATAAGCATTTTCGTCGCTGATAGCGCCATTGGAAGTATAAACGATGCCGGAGAGGTTGCTATAAGTGCCGCTGCCTCCATCGTTGAGTATCAGTGCGCGTCCTGAATGATTGTAAGAAGTGTGAATCGTTTGTTGACAGCCTCCTCGAATACCTACCAGCAAATCACCATTGGGTGTAAATTCCAGATCTGATATTGCACGCACATTAGAGAAAAAGGAACTGCCGCTAATGTTTTCTTCATAATGAAGCGTTTCCGTTCCCACATAATTGTCCCAGTTAGCGCCGGCCGGCATGTTGGTGTTGTCCACCGTACCGGCAAAGCTTCCATCCTCATTCAGCTCAATGGAATAGACCGCAGGACCGGTTAGTGCATCAAAATCTATAGTTTTCACATTTCCCATGAAAAGGCGGCTGCCATCTTCACTTACTGCCAGGCCATATACGAGTTCCTCCAGCTCAGGCGTTCCGGGCTGGCCGTCGTCATAGCCAAAGGGGTCGTAAGAGTCCAGGATAACTCCGGCCGTATCCAAGCGATAGATGCGGCCATCTTCAAAATTGGAGACGTAAAAATTTTGTGTCTCCGGGAAATACACCAAATTGCCGAGACCGGGGCCTGTAGTTCTAAAAAAATATTGGAAACCCTCACAGGTAATTTGCTCAAAAGTATAAGCCTGCTGGGGCAAAACGGCGAAAACAGAGGGCTCGGCAGTAACTCGATCTATTTTATAGACTGTGCCGGCAGCATTCAAATCTTCTGCCCCTCCCCCAATTTCTCCATAGCGTATGACGGATTCATAAAGATAAAAGGAAGAAGAATAATTGGAGCTGGCTCCGAGATAGATGTTCCCATGCTCATCTATGGTGATGCCAAAGACATTGCCGATGGAATCTATGCGCCAGGCGGGATGGTGGTACATGGCCTGCATGGAAGTTACATCTATTCTGCCTGCAGCAGGCAAAGCGCCATTGAGGTCTATCAGGCCAAAAGTGTAGCGCTCGGAAGGGGGAAGGTCCTCAACCGTACCGCAGGTAACTGCTGCAATGCCCGGCATCATAATGCCTCCGCAATCGGGGCTAAAATCCCAGGGCAAATCAGCCGGTTGGGCCTGCATTTGGAAAGAGGCCATGAGGAAAAGAAAAAATAAAAAGAGTCTATTTGAAGGGGATGTAGCTTTCGTCATGGTTTGCATGTTAAAACAAAAAATAAAATGCCGCCTTAAAGATAACGCCTTCCACGCTTACAACAGCAGCATGGCATTCTACAAAAACTGATAAATACCTGACAAAACACACCAAAACGGCCTCAAAAAATAAAAAAGGGGGAAGCATCGGCCTCCCCCTCTTCTGTACATAAACGCAAGCTCACTGCTTCAACACCCGCGCATAGCGCACTCGACCATCTGCACTCACGCAAGTGAGGATATAGACGCCGGCGGGTAAATCGGGCAGCTCGATAAGCATTTCTTTTTCGCCTTTCGGCAAATGGAGTTCGGCATGGCGAATTCCGCTCAGGTCTGTGAGGTACAGCAGGGCATCGGCCGGCAGCTCTTCGCCCAGGTCTATCTCCAAAATGTCGCTGAAGGGATTGGGCCAAACCCGAAGCTCCGGTTCAGAAGACAAATCCGGGACTGCTCCCTGCCCGCCGGGCTGTTGCAGGGCCATGTTGCAATAAACCGGACTGTCGGAGACGAAGACCTGCTTCAGGTTGTGGGCCGTACAGCCCTCTGTGCTCACCGTTACGGTGATGGTGCGAAGGCCCATGTTCGGCCAGCTCACCGTTACTTCATGCGTGTTGGCGTACTGCGGGCTGGCGCCCGGGCCGAAGTTCCAACTGTATGTCGCGCCGGGCTGATCCGGCACTGAATAAGTCGTCCCCACATTCACGCAGGTACTGGAAGGGCCACCTATCGTCGCATCGGCTTCCGTGCCCACTTCTTTCACCACGATGTTGCTCTCTACCACCAGCAGACAACCCTCTATGCGCGCACAACGGCGGAAGTAAGTCGTCACGTAAATGATGCCCGGGTCGTACTCAGGGCCGGAAGCATCCGGCACCATCTGCCAATCGCCTCCTTCTTCTTTGTACAGCCAGATGTATTCTATGGGGCCGTTCGCGCCACTCGGTGCAGATACCTCTGTAATCGGACCCGCATCAAAGCCCGCTCCGCAGAAGTACTCATCTCCCTCTATCTCGCCCGGGTCCGTCAGATTTGGCATCAGCTCCACTTCCGTTTCTGCCGTAGCGCTGCAGC
>JALVES010000268.1 GCA_027030635.1 Saprospiraceae bacterium
TAAAAGACATTGATTTCTGCCCGGTGAACTCCCTTGTAAAGCACAAATTTTTTTCCGTATTGAATATCCACCACATCGTCCACTCTAATTTCATGTTTAGCCCAGGCTTTGGCGAGCAGCTCTGCCGCTTCGTGGAGCACTTCAGGCACATAGGGCTTGGGCTTTGGAGGCCGTTTGGGTCTTTCGTTGAGGACGTCTAAAATGTTGCGGTAGGTTTGTTCGTCGAGGGCTCCTTTTTCTTCTTCGGAGATTTGGGTTTCTCCTACTGCTCCTTCATTTGGCGAAAGCCCGGGCAGCACTTTTTCAGGAGCCGGCGGCTGAACAGGCACGGCCAGGGGGTTGTAATAAGCGTTGGGGTCATGGGCCAGGAAGCAGGCTCTGACGGCATCGCAGGTTTTGAGGTCAACATACTGCTCGATTTGGTATTGTTTGGCGAAAGCCGCGGCAAAACGCTTGTAAAATCCCGCATACAAGGCGGTATCTGTGATCGGCTCGGAAAAGGCCACAAACAGCTTAAGCCCCTGGCCCGAAGGCGACATAAAAGAGAGGAGAATGCGTTCGTCGCGTTCCAATTTTTGCCGCAAGGCAGAGAGCCGATCGCCGAGTTTGTCCACATCGAGAATGAGCCCCACGCTGTGCAGGAAATTTTTGGAATGGCGTTGGGCGGGTTTAAAATGAGCACAAGTCACATACGGCAACAATACTTTTTGGCGGCGGTAAGCATCCTTACTCATGCGCAGCACCTGGCGCAAGCGCGATGTGGAGTCCCGCAGAGCCTCATCGGTGCATATTTTTTCATGCAAATGCGGAGGCAGAATAGTTTGCAGAAGTTCGGTTTTATCGGTCAGACGTTCGCCATAAGAAAACAATATGCTCATAGCTGCTATTTTTTATTTTTATCGGTTTTATATTCTTTGAGGAGCGCCGCGAGCCGTTGGGCAAAAAGGCTCATGTGGGTATAGCGGCTGCGCGTGAGGCCCTCCCACTCGATTTGGTCTTCGAAAAAATCGGTGAGGTGCTGGATGAGGATTCGCTTGGCCGGATGAGCCAGCCAATAACCTCCGGCTTCGACTTCGAAGAACTCTCTGAAGATGACTTGTTGCCTGCACAGGTCAAAGACAACCCAGTCGGCCCAGGTGCGAAACAGTTCGATGCAATCGTAAGTGAGCACCGGCCGGTTGTATTCTTCGCGATGCATGAAACCGATCATGGGGTCGAGGCCTGCTTTGATGAGGGCCGATTCCATGCGCCCGTAAAGCATGCCGTAGGCGTAATTGAGCATGGCGTTGGTCATGTCGAGCGCCGGCCGGCGGCTTCTCTGACCAAAGCGATACATCTCCGGAAGATGAATGTTTACAGCCTGAAAATACCTTCGGGTGGCCTGCCCCTCCACGGCTCTGAGGCGTGGGGAGAGGTCGGCGAGCTTGGCGCCTTCAATTTGTTGTAAGCGTTGTTTATCTTCTTCGATTTTCAGGACGGCGCTCTCGATGATTTTATCGGTGGCGTGGTTGGGCATGGCGAGGGCGTAGAGCAGGGCCTGCTGGTTTTCCATTTTTCGCGTGAGGACATTTTTCATCCAGGCGACAGCTTCGGGCGATCTGCTAAAGAGCAGTTGATGGCGCCGTATGGTTGCGATGGAGCCGAAATAGGGGCTCCAGAGGCGCGCAAAGGGTTTCCCGCCGCGAGCGACGAAGAGCAGGTCTATCTGGTGTTCGACGGCCTGAGCCACGACCTCGGCAGTGAGTACAGTTGCCTTGCTGAGCACGATGCTATCAATGGTATTAAAGGCCAGCGCCTGCACCTGGTCGCCGTGCTTGATGATGAGTTGTCCGTCTTTTACTTTAAGGCTGGCGCCCCGTTTTTCAATAACTACTTGCATGTTTTGTAAAAGCGCCGGTTCTCGCAGAACCGGCAGTCAAAGTTCACCGGTGTTGCTCTACGGGGGCGGGCTTGCCACTGCGGGGCTTCCCGAAGCCCGTGAGTCTTTGGGTTACACAAAGATGAGCCCAAAGAGAGCAAAAAAGCTCCCTGTCCCCTCCACTTTTTTTTATTTTTGCCTTTCGGCAAATGCTGAAAGGGGCTTATGAGGGTATTTGGCTCATAAGGGGTTGTCGGTTGTCCGTTGTCCGTTGTCGGTTGTCGGTTGTCCGTTGTCGGTTGTCGGTTGGCAAAACTCAAGGATCGGGGGGCTGACGTAAGGAAGACCCCCGAGCCGGCCTGGGTAGTTGTCCGTTGTCTGTTGTCTGTTGTCTGTTGTCTGTTGTCGGTTGTCGGTTGTCGGTTGTCGTGTTTGTTTGTTTATTGTTTATCGTGTATCGTTTATCGTTGGGTTTGGCGTGATGAACGTGATGAACGTAACGAACGTAACGAACGTAACGAACGTAACGAACGTGACAATCATCACAACCCAACCACGCTTGAATACGGGCCTCTTTGCGTCTTTAATCCTCGAGACGAAAAGGAAAAGGCTTTATCCCGCTGAAATAAGGATTGCAGGGGAAAGAAACTTTTAGCGTCCCTTCGGCTTCCCCTTCGACTCCACTTCCTTTCGACTCCACTACCGCTCCGCTCAGGGAGCAGTTTCGCTCAGGGGGCAGCTCAGGGCAACGCTTAGCGAGAAATCAGAAAATCGTCGGCGAAATCGGCGAAAATCGGTAGAAGCGGCAGGCTATCGCATAG
>JALVES010000269.1 GCA_027030635.1 Saprospiraceae bacterium
AAATCTGCATGTCGGTTGTCGGGTTCGTTGTTTTATTGTTTATCGTGTATCGTGTATCGTTGTTGGGCGGGCTTTAGCCCGTCAATTAGTACAGCGGGCTTTAGCCCGCTGAATTTAGTACAGCGGGCTTTAGCCCGCTAAGTTTAGTAGTACAGCGGGCTTTAGCCCGCTAAGCTTAGTAGTACAGCGGGCTTCAGCCCGCCAACTAAAAAGATGACAAAAGTCATCTTTTAGACTGACTAAAGTCATTTCTCACCTGTTAACTGCCATCGTACCTTAGCGCTGCAAGAAAAGGGGAAACCCTCCGAGAAGCTGAAGGCTTAAAATTTCTTGCATCAAAAGCAGCCTCAAAACTGCTTTTGATTCCGGTATGAGAAAGTGCTATAATGGGTGACATTGGATATTGCTCTATCCTTTTGGGGCTAATTCTTTGAATTAGCCCTTTTTTTGTGCCCTCAAGATACTTCTCTATTCAATATCATTCAAAACAGCCCACATTTTCACGTATTGATTTAGCGAATATTCAAAAATGCTCACATTTTTTGCTTTGTCTTGAAAAAACGGGGTGTTTTTTGACTTTTATTCATCAATTTTGTTGTTTCTTTAGATGAGTGTGAACTACCTTTGTGCTGATTTATGTGCAGAAGGAAAATTAAAAGACAAGACTTATGATGCTTTCAAATCCCTTTTCTACCTCTTCTTGTTCCGAACGCGTGCCCTCTGTCCTTGAGGCCATTGGCAATACGCCTTTGATACGCTTGGAAAAGGCTTCTCTGGACCTCAACACCGAGGTTTGGGCTAAGGTAGAGGCTTTCAATCCGGGCGCTTCGGCCAAGGACCGCGTGGCAAAATACATGATCGAACAGGCAGAGCGTTCGGGTGCGCTGAAGCCCGGTGGTACCATCATCGAAGCCACTTCCGGCAATACGGGCTACAGCCTGGCCATGATCGCCGCCGTCAAAGGCTACCACTGTGTGCTGACGGTAACCAGCAAAATCTCCCAGGACAAAACCAACCTGCTCAAGGCTATGGGCGCAGAAGTAGTCATCTGCCCCAAAGATGCCAAGCCCACTGACCCCAATTCGTACTACGAAAAGGCCAAGGCGCTGGCTGCAGAAATCCCCAATTCCGTCTATCTCAACCAAAATTTCAACACGGACAACATGGATGCCCACTACTACAGTACAGCTCCAGAGATCTGGCAGCAGTCGGAGGGCATGATTACCCACTTCGTGGGAAGCACGGGCACGGGCGGTACGGTATCCGGCATCGCCAAATACCTCAAAGAGCAGAAGCCCGAAGTACAGGTCATAGGCGTAGATGCCTACGGCTCCGTACTGACAAACTACTGGAAGACGGGTGAGTACGACCCTTCCCTGATTTCTTCCTACCGCATCGAGGGCACGGGCAAAAACATCATCCCCGCCAACCTCAAGCGCGAGCTCATAGACCACTACGAGCAAGTGCGCGACCGCGAAGCCGCCTTCCGCACCCGCGAGCTCTCCGAAGTCGAAGGCCTGATGATGGGCTACTCCTCCGGCGCCAACCTCCAGGCCGTCTATCAGGCCGCCGAAGCAGGTATGTTCTCTCCCAACGACTTCGTCGTCGTCATCTTCCACGACCACGGCAGCCGCTACCTCGGCAAAGTCTATAGCGATGCGTGGATGAAAGAACAAGGCTGGATGTAAAGCGAAAGCGCTTTTCCCGCTTCCCGGGAAAGCCCGCCGGCTACGCCGGCGGGCTTTTTTTGTTTGAGGGCTTGCATGTTAATGAAATGGGTCTTATATTTGGAGGGCTTTCATGCATCTAAATCCAAAACCATGAACGTGCCGCATAAATTACTCCCCTTCTTTTTGCTCTCATGGACTGTAACGTTAACTGCCCAAATGCGCTGGTATGTGGATGTCTCTGCCACAGGCGTGCAAAACGGCATGAGCTGGGAAGATGCCTTTCGGGATTTGCAGGAGGCATTGGATGTGGCAGCGCGGGGCGATGAAGTCTGGATAGCTGAAGGGACTTATTTTCCCACTACCGATAATGATCGCGGGCGGGCTTTTGAGATGTGGGGCGGAATTCGCCTGTATGGAGGTTTTGAGGGCTGGGAGACGTCGCCGGACCAACGCGATTGGCAAGAGCACCCCACCATTTTGAGTGGCGAAATAGGTCTGCCCGATGATAAGCTGGACAATTCTTTTAATCTGTTGAGAGTCTATGAAAGCGATACGGCTACGTTAATAGACGGCCTGCTGTTTAGAGATGCTTATATGGGAGAAGGAGAGAGTGATTGTTATGTGGAAGCAGAGGGAGAGTGTTTTTGTCCGAGGATAAATATTGATCATTCTTGCGGGGGAGCGCTGTATGTGCAGACGGCTCCGGCTTATTTAGGTGGAGGGCTTAGAGTGCAAAATTGCCATTTTTTGGAGAATGCAGGTGTGAACGGGGCCGGCATCAACCTGAGTACTTTTGAGCGAAGTGGAAACATTGACATCATCAATACGATTTTTGAAAGCAATACAAATACTTCCTTTTTGCCTTTTCCCTGGTATCCCTACAATCAAGGCGGGCGTGGAGGCGCCATGTTGATTTATGGCGCTTTGAGCTCGGAAGCTTCTTTGCGCATAGAGCACTGCCTTTTTATTGGAAATGTTGCAGCGCTATATGGCGGAGGGTTCGCCGTA
>JALVES010000270.1 GCA_027030635.1 Saprospiraceae bacterium
TATCTCGGGCAGCCCAAAAGCCTGCATCCCTACATAGATATGCTGGAGAAGAAATCTCCCACCAAGGCCGTGTTGGTCTATGGCCCCGAGCTGAAGCGGTTGAAGCGGGATTTTTTCTCCCTCTACCACAAAATCCGGGCCGCCGGCGGGTTGGTCAGCAACAAGCGCGGAGAACTGCTCTTTATCTTCCGGCGGGGCATCTGGGATTTGCCGAAAGGCAAAATAGATGAGGGAGAGACCAAAAAACAGGCGGCCCTGCGTGAAGTGGAAGAAGAAACCGGCGTCAAAGACCTGAAACCCGGCCCCAAACTGGCCAAAACCTGGCACACTTTTTCCTGCCAAAAAGGCGGTTACAAGCGTTGCCTTAAGGTTACGCACTGGTACAAAATGTGGAGCGAGCAAAAAGTCTTTTTGCCCCAGGAAGCCGAACAAATCGAAAAAGTGCAGTGGATGGACCCGCATTTCTTCCTCAAATCCAAGCTGCCGACCTTTCACAGCATCAAGCATCTGGTGGAGATATACGTGCAAAGCGAAGAGTCCAAAAAGAAGTGAAGCAGTTGGCCAAAGGATGTCCCCCCCGCAAATTTTTGCCTGAAAATTTGCACGGACAAAGAAAACTTTTTTATCTTTGCGCTGCTTTTATAAGCAGGCATAAGCCCTTTGGGTTTTTGCCGTGATGGTGGGTATAGCTCAGCTGGTTAGAGCACCAGATTGTGGTTCTGGGGGTCGTCGGTTCAAATCCGATTACCCACCCTTTGAGATGAAGAAGAAGTCGCCTCTCCCCGAGGGGCGGCTTTTTTTGTTTCATAGGCGACATACGGCTTTTGTGCAGCCGGTTTGAGCGGCTCAATGGTGTATATTGCTACGTTTTCTTTTAGGCTTTCGCCAAATTTTAGGTTGTGTTAAAACGGAAACTCATGCGAACTGTTTTTTTACCTCTGAGCATCTTGACTTTTTTGGGCGTCTCGCTGTGGACTGCCGACACACATGTGCCGCATGGCATGTACTTATCGGCTGCGGTGGAGGCAGGGCCTGAGGCCGACCCTCATGCCATTTTATTTTTGCCGCCCATAGATACTTCTCAGTTGTTTGGCACTTCCATTCACTGCATTGGGTGTCACAGTTTTGATCCCGACAGCCTGGCTTTGGTGGATTTCTTTGGCAACGATGTGAACATGTACGACGACTGGCGTTCGACCATGATGGCCAATGCCGCCCGCGATCCGCTTTGGCAGGCCAAGGTCAGTCAGGAGATTCTCATCAATCCCGCTCATGCCGGGGAGTTGCAGACGACCTGCACGGCCTGCCATGCGCCCATGGGCCGATATACGGCTACCCTGCGCGGGCAGGCGCATTACCTGATGAGCGATTTGGCAGAGGACAGTCTGGGGCAGGATGGCGTTTCCTGCGTTGCCTGCCACATGATCTCGGAGGAAAACCTGGGTGAGCAGTTTTCGGGTATGATTACTTTTGACACTTCGCGGGTTTTGTTTGGGCCTTATTCCAATCCGTTTTTCCCGCCCATGATGCAGTACGTGGGCTTTGAGCCGGTGTACAGCGAGCACGTGCGCGATGCGGGCATGTGTGCCTCATGTCATACCCTGATAACCAATTCCGTTGATTTAGACGGCCAGCTGACCGGCACCACTTTTGTGGAGCAGGCCACTTACCACGAGTGGCTGAACTCCCGCTACGGCGAAGACCAGGAAAACATCACCTGCCAGGATTGCCACATGACGCCTCTCGAAGAGCCGGTGATAATTGCTGCCGATTATTTCTTCCTGCAATCGCGCGCGCCTTTTTACCAACACGAGTTCGTCGGCGGCAATGTGTTTATGCTGCGCATGTTGCGCGACTTTGCCGACAGCCTGGGCGTCATTGCAGAGCCCGAGCAATTCAATGAGACCATAGACAAAACCCTCTATCAATTGGAACACAAGACTTTGACTGCCGAATTGGGGTATGTGGCTTCCGTCTCTGATACAGCACTGTTCGCCGTGTATTTGCACAATTTGGCAGGGCACAAGTTTCCTTCCGGCTATCCCAGCCGGCGGGCTGTGGTGGAGTTTTGGGTGGTTGGAGAGGAAGGCGATACGCTTTTCCACTCCGGCGAATTGGACGAAGAATACGCCGTAGTTGACGAAGACCAGCCTTTTGAGCCGCACCACAACATCATTCGGGCAGAGGATGAAGTGCAGATTTACGAACTCGTCATGGGCGATGTAAACGGCGATCTCACAACCATCCTGGAGCGGGCATACCAGCCCCTGAAAGACAATCGTCTGGCTCCCGAGGGCTTTACTTCCACGCATTCCACCTATGATACGGTGCAGCTGGTGGGAGAAGTGTTGAATGATTTGGATTTTAACCGCAATGATTTGGGCGAAGAGGGAAGTGGAAGCGATCACATTTTGTACATGGTACCTCTGGAGGGTTATACGGGCGTTGTGGAGGCCGGAGTAAAAGTGCATTACCAAGCTATCCCACCCAAGTTCCTGTCAGCGCTCTTTGCAGATAACACCCCCGAAATTCAGCGCTTTGCCGAAATGTACGCCCAATCCGATTTCGAGCCCGTAGTCGTGGCTTCGGATTTCCTGCCGGGTGTTTATGTGGAAAGCACGGGAGTGGCAGATGTTGAAGACTCGTTTATCAACAAAGGAGCATTCCTCCCATTAGACCTCTACCCCAACCCCGCCACTGTCGGCCATAAAGTCTATCTGCACCTGCCCGCCCTGACAGGCGATTTACATGTGCGTATGTACGACTCAAACGGTAAAACCGTGTTGCAAACAAACCTCCGCGCAAGCGGCCGCGAAGCAGATTACGCCCTGCAACTCCCTGATACGCCCGCCGGCCTCTATTTCCTGACCGTCTATGCCGAGACGGGGGAGAAGTGGATGGGGAAGGTGGCTGTATTTTGAGGGTTTAGTGTTTAGTGTTTAGCGTTTAGCGTTGGTGTGGTGTTTGGTTGGGTGGTAAAAATAAACGTGATGAGCGGGACAAGCGAGAATGGAAAATGGACTACTCCGTGAACTCTCCGTGAGCGCCGTGAACTCCGTGGTGAGTTTAGTCCATATCCAGGCATAATTGAGCTATGATTGTCATGATTGTTACGTGTAACGTTTGTTACGTTCGTCACGATCATCACGCTTTCATTTCTCGCGAAGGCGCTAAGAAGCTTTTCTCTATGCTATTTTTGTCTCAACGATACAATGTGATTTCCTTTACCTCACTTGGGGTTTTAGGACGCTAAAAAGGCATCGTGCGCGCGCTAAAGCACGCGGTACTAATTGGCGGGCTGAAGCCCGCCCAACAATCAAAAACCAACTAAACTTTAAACCAACCCTAAACGCTAAACGCTAAACACTAAACTACCGATAATACACCTCATCCACCTCCCTGAGTGGCGGCAGTTGATCGAGCTGATGGACGGCATCCTGGATGCGTAGGAAGATGTTTTCTTTGCCCAGTTTTTGGGTGAAGCCGCTGCGTTCGAGGGCGTCCCGGACGGGGCCTTTGAGGCCGATGAGGAAGAGGCGTATGCCCCGTTTGCGAAGGTCTTCGGCGACTTCTTCGAGGGCGTGGATGCCGCTGGAGTCTATGTTGTTCATGCTGTCGGCGCTGATGATGACGGCTTTGAGTTGGCCCTCTTTGCCTTCGGTGAGTTCTTCGATTTTGTTGCGGAAGAAGTTGACGTTGGCGAAATAGAGCTGGGCGTCGAAGCGCAGGATGAGGATGTCGTCGCGCACTTCCAGATCGGCGAAGCGGTCTATGTTGCGGTAAAAAGGCGTGCCGGGGATGCGCCCGAGTATGGCGAGGTGGGGGCGGGTGGTGCGGTAGATGACCATGCCGAGGGAGAGAAGCACGCCTATGCCGATGCCTTGTTCGACATTGAGGATGAGCGTGGCGAGGAAGGTGGTGAGCAGCATGGCGAAGTCGCGGCGATCGCTTTTCCAGAGGTGTTTGGCTTCTTTGATGTCAATCAGCCCGAGCACGGCTACCATGATGATGGAGGCCAGGATGGCCTTGGGCAAATAGTAAAAATAAGGGGTAAAGAAAAGCAGCGTCAGCAGGATGACGCCGGCGCTGATGATGCCTGCCAATCCGGTCCTCGCGCCGGCCTGGTCGTTGACGGCCGTGCGTGCAAAGCCCCCCATGACGGGGTACGACTTAAAGAAGGAGCCGCCTATGCCTGCCAGCCCGAGTGCAATGAGTTCCTGGTTGGCGTCTATTTTGTAATCGCGGTGTTTTGCCTGGATGGCCTTGGCAATGGAGATGCTTTCCATGAAGCCCACAAAAGCAACAGTCAGCGCTGTGGGCATCAGGGCGCGAAGACTGGCGCCGTCGAAATTCGGTATGGAAAAGGGCGGCAGGCCCTCGGGAATTTTTCCCACGATTTTGACGCCATACCGCTCGCTCAGGCCGAGAAGCCAGACGAGAAGGATGCCAAAAAATACGGCTATGAGCGAGCCGGGAATGGAGCGGTTGATGCGCTTCAGGATCAGGATGAGAGCTATGCCGCTGATGCCTACCGCGAGGGTGGCGTAGTTGATTTGGTCGGCTTTTTCAAAAGCCTGAAACAGAATTTCATGGATGTGGTGGCTGCGGGGAATTTCAATTCCGAGCAGGTGTTTCAACTGGCTAAAACCAATGATCAGCGCTGCCGCTGAGGTAAAGCCGCTGATGACGGGATGGGAGAGAAAATTGACCAAAAAACCCATGCGGAAAATGCCAAGCAGAAACTGCAACAAACCCACCATCAAAGCCAGGGTGATGGCCAGTTGGATGTAGGCCTCCGTGCCGCTTTCCGCCAGCATGCCGACGCCCGTGGCTGTCAGCAGTGAGCCCATAGCCACCGGCCCCACGGCCAACTGGCGGGATGTGCCGAAAATGGCATAAATGATCAGGGGCACCGTTGCGGCATACAGCCCGTAAATGGGCGGCAGCCCGGCCAGCATGGCATAGGCCATCCCCTGCGGGATGAGCATCACGCCCACTGTAAGCCCGGCCGAAAGATCGCCCTTTAGCCAGTCTTTGCGGTAATTCTTCATCCAATCCAAAGCGGGTATCCAGGAACTCAACTTCATGCACCGGTGTTTTGTGCAAAACAGCCCGGGCAATTCACTACCCGGGCTGTTCCGCTTCTCAAAATCGGGGCAAAGTTAAGTCTTTTGCCGTAGCTCTTTGGTGATGAATGTTACCGAAGAGCAGCTCACATGAGCACAATTCTTTTCCTGTAGAGCGCTCTGCCTTCTTCATCCCGGACGACGATCAGATAACTGCCTTTCGGCAAATGCCCGAGCGACATGCTGTTCTCTCCGCTCTGCAACTCCTGTTTCAGGACGAGGCGGCCGGTGAGGTCGAAAATTTGGATTTGGGCTTTCGCCTCTTCTTCCGACTCCCATTTCAGCCTGAGCAGGTCGTGAGCGGGATTGGGATAAACGGAGATGTCTGCCTGTTCGGAAAGCTCTTCTTCTTTTGTGGCAGTAGTCGTCCCGCAGGGGTCGTCGGGGTCTTCTACGGTGAAAACTTCAGAAGCGAGCATTCCTCCTCCAAAAGGCACGAAGACCTGGTAAGCGCCCGGGCTGTCTATGGGGATGCTTTGGGCGAGCAGTCCGTTTTGCCAGTGGTATTCGCTATAACCCTCATCTGCAACGAGGTAGTACTCTCCGTCAATGTTTTTGCAGGTGAGACCGGGGCGGGGCAAATCCCAGGGCAACTCGGGGTAGTTGTAGCTGCGATAGCTGCCGTAATTCTGGGGAGCAAATACGGTCATGATGGGCGTGTAGTCCTCTTCGACTACGGTGAACATGGGGGGCGGGTCCAATTCCGTAAACCCGAAATCAATCAATCGCTTGTGCGAAGATATTTGTTGGTGATTGCCCATAGCAAGACTGAACAAGTCATTGTCATAAACGTAATTCCAGACGATGTGGACGGTCTTGTTCTCTTCATCCATCTCAAACTCCAGGGCAGCGCCGACCTGGGGCTCGGAGAACTGACCGTTGTTCCAGAGCGTCAGGTTGCCGTTTCCGTTTCTGCGGATGTCGTGTTGGCCTGTAAAGGTGATCTCGGGCGGAGCATCGTAGGTGAATTCATTGTCTTTTCCGCCGAAGCGCCAGATGAGATGGCCGTCGTTGTGGTCAATTTTCACGATTTGGTTGAAGTGGCGGCAAGACATGAGGATGTTGCCGTCGTAATCCAGTTCGAGGGCGTTGGCGTGGGTCCAGTCCACGTAATTGGGGCTGTTGAGCCAGCTTTCATCTACATCGTCGAAGTCGAAATGCTCTGCGGCCTTCCACTCGAAGATCAGATTTTTTTGCGGGTCAAATTCCTGGATGACGGCTGCGATGACATCGGCTTCACTGGAGCCGGGCAAATTGTGGCTGGCACCGAAGTAGTAGTAGTCGCTCAAATCCATGGTGACGATTTCATAGGCCAGCAGGAGGTAGTTGCCGTTTTCGAGGATTTGCAGTTCGTGCGGGTCGGCTGTGGAGCCGTTGACGGCTTCGAGTGAGTCCACAATGGTAAAAGTACTGTCCATCATGTAGTACTTTTCATTTTCGGTGGAGTAAAAACTCATCTGCCCGTTGGGCTGGATTTTGAAATCCACCGGTGTGCTCGTAACGCCGCCGTTGTTGAAATACTTGTAATACACCACATTGCCGGAGCGGTCCAAAATCGTCAGGGCATGTACGTACTCATAGGGTGGCACCAGGCTGTAGGGGATGCAAAAGTAATACCCCTCTGTTTTGGAGGGTTGATAAATTTCTACTGTTAATGGCGGCAGTTGATCGTTGAGGGGTTGGGCTTTCGCCAAATGCCATCCGGACAGAAGGAGGAAAGCGCTGAAAATCAGGGTAAGTTTTTTCATGACAAAAGGGTTTTGTGTTATCAATTGTGCATGGGCTGTTTCTAATGCTTGTGCAAAATCCGCATCGCGAATCGGGCTTTGCAGCAACAAGCGGGGGCAAACGTACATACTGCATTTGCCGAAAGGCAAAAAAAATAAACGAATGGCCGGTTTTGCTCAACCAAACGGATTTGTTTGAGAGGAAAAGCTGTGCTATATTTGCACAGGCAGATTAGGTTTGATAATTAATCGCCCTCAATAGAACGCGGATGACGCGGATTGTGCGGGTTTTCGCGGGTTTAAGCCCGTTCAACTTGGTAAGCTGTTTTCCAAAGGAGACAAGTGGCCAAAAAACTTAATGAACCATTGAAATATGGAATACCCATTCGCCCTTACCTTCGGCTTGGAGTTAGACCGCTCTCATTATGCCGGTGCTGAAGCTGCTGACGACCGATTGTATCTCGGGCCGCAGGGCTTGCTGGAGTGGCTGGAAGATGCCCTTGAGCTGGAGGCGCCGGAGCAATCCAATGAATATCTGCGCATCGAAGAGTTGCGGCAGATTTGCCTTGCGTTGGTGAGGAGTCGGAGGGAGGCAGAGGAAGGGAGTGGAGAGGGCGAGGCCTTCTTTTTTGAGCAATCGCTTGAGCTGGATTCTTTCACCACTGCGGCAGATTTGCTGGAGCGACACGATGAGCTGCTGCTGGCCGGTTGGGATTTTGAAGCCGGCGAGGAAGCGCCGGAGCGGCTGAAAGTCATGGCGCTGCTGCGGGAAAAAGTGAAGGCCGGAGCCCCTGGCGAATCGGGAATGAGCCTTTCGCCCGGAACGGCTGAGCGGCTGGCAGGCGTAGAGGCGGCCCTGGAAAAACCGCTCTTTTCGGAAGTGCAGCTGCTGGAGCCCCTGGAGCTGTTGCCGCCCGTTTGGCAGCGGTTGTTGCCGAAATTGGGGCCTTTGAAGGAGCCTCAGCCTGGGCCTTTTGAAGAAGATTCCGACCTGGCTCGTTTTCAACGTTTTTTGCAGGCAGGGGAGGTTCGGCCCTTTCGTGCAGAAGGCGATGGCAGTTTACTGTTGCTGCGGGTCGCGCGGGCCTCGGATGCGGCGGCTTATGTAGCCGGCTTGTTTTCGGTGAATCCCGATTTTCGTCCCCTTTGCCTCGTGCCGGATTTCAGCAGTCGTCTGGACTTTGCCATGGTGAAAGAGGGCCTGCCTTCTATGGGGCTGCTGTCTGTTTCGCTGGCGAGGCCGGGTTTGCAGTTGCTCAAGCTGGCGCCGGCCTTTTTGTGGGAGCCCATAGACCCCTACAAGTTGATGGAGTTCGTTTCGCTGCCGGTGAAGCCCTTAGACGAAGAGCTGGCTACGGTCATCGCACGGCTGTTGGCCGAGATGCCGGGAATGCGTGGCGAGCGCTGGAACAACCGCATACGGGAGTTTTTTGCGGAAGCAGAAGAGCGCTGGAGCCAACAGCCCAAACGCCTGGCCGAAGTGCGCAGGCAATACAACTTTTGGTTTGTGCGAACTCGCTACGAGCTGAGCGAAAAAGCACCCAAAGAGGACATCCTCAAGCTGTTCCGCTACCTGATGCGCTGGGCGCGCAAAGCTTATGAAGAGGGAGGCGAAAAACAGCAATCCCTGCTGGTACTTCACGCTCAGGCGCGGCAGTTGACGGAATGGTTAGACTATCTGCCTGAAGAAGCCCTCACACCCCTGGAGTTGGAGCGCCTCGTGCGCAAAGTCTATCAGCCTTCGCCCGTGCAATTTCGTCCGAGGGAAGAGGGAAGCCCGGATTCCGTACACCATGCAGCGGCTGTTGCAACTCCTGTGGAAGAATTGCTGTGGTGGGATTTCACCGAAAACGAGCCGCCGGCTTTTTTCTCCCGCTGGTATAGACACGAAATGGATTGGCTGGTTGCACGCGGCCTTACCCTGGAGAATCCCGACAGGCTCAATCGCCGTCATCTTTGGCAGCAGCGTTGGGCCATTTGGCAGGTGCGCAAACGCCTCGTCCTGGTCTTGCCGGAGACAGACCACGGCGCTGCCTGCCTGCCGCATCCGCTCTTGAGTGAGTTGAGCGTTGCGTTTAGCCTGTCTTCAGAGGGCCTGGATAAAATAAGTTTTCGCCCCGGCCAGACGTTGCCCGGCATAACAAAATTGCCTTCGGAAGAGTCTCCCGAGCCGCAGCCTCTGCCCGAGCCGCAGCCCTTCCTTCGCTTCTCTTTGCGCGAGTGGCTGGAAGAGCGCGAAGAAGAAACCTTCAGCAGCTTAGAGGATTTGTTTTACTATCCCCACAAGTGGTTTTTCCGCTATGGCCTGCAGTGGCGCAAATCGCCCATCCTCAGCATCGTCAGGGAGGAAACCCTCATGGGTAAACTCGCCCATCGCCTGTTCGAATACCTGATGAATGAAGACTGTCTGAGCTGGAGCCAAAAAGAACTGCACAACTGGATAGATCGAAAAATACCCGTACTCCTCCAAGCCGAAGGCGCTGTCTTGTTGATGTATGGCAGGGAGCCGGAGCGGGTGCGCTTTGTGCGGCGCATGAAGCAGGCTGCCTGGTTTTTGATCCGGCAGTTGCAGGAAAACAACTGGAAGGTACTGGCCACGGAAATGACCCTGGAAGACACCTTCTCCGACATCCGCGTAAAGGGCATCGCAGATTTAGTGTTGGAGCGGGGCGATGAGCGCTGCGTGCTGGATCTGAAATGGCGGGGCATCAACTATCGCCGTGCGCTCATCAAGAACGAAGAAGACCTGCAACTGGTACTCTATGCCCGTCTCCTGCCGCCGCGGGAGTCCTGGGCTTATACGGCCTTTTTCATTCTCGACAGGGTGGAGCTGCTGGCACGCAGCCGCCATGCCTTTAAGGGCATTACCCCCCTGGCCCCGCCGGATACCGACCCCACTGAAGTCAACCAACGCATCTGGAAAAAAATGCTGCTGACTTACGACTGGCGCCGCTCACAACTCAAAGAGGGCCGCGTGGAATTGCGCTGCGAAGCCACCGCAGAAGCCCTGGAGGATATCTATCGGGAAGAGGGCGTTCCCCTCATGGATTTTCTGGAAATGAAGAGAGAAGATGCGAAGTTTGATGATTATGGGGTG
>JALVES010000271.1 GCA_027030635.1 Saprospiraceae bacterium
TCCACGAATTACACAAATTAACACGAATTTAGGTCAATTCTGCCGATTCAACCGATTTCATCCACAGATTACACAGATTGACACAGATTTTTCATGCTACCAAGGCATCACCCCTCTGGGGTTCCAACCGATTTTACCGCTTCAACCGACAACAAACAACCAATTTTACCGATTTCACCAATTCAACCACTTTAACCGATTCCACCGATTCAACCGCTTCCACTCTCTGTCAAAAATATTTAACATGGAAATACTCGTCATAATCCCAAAGGATATCCTCTCCGGAAGACATATCCTGATAAATAAGTCCCTCTGCAGTTACACCTGTAAACTTTAGCCCCTTATTCATCTTAACGCTTTCAAAAGAAGGCAAGTAGTAATAGGCCCTTTTATAGGGGTCTATCGCTATTTGTCTGTTACAAGGCTTCCATCTCCCATTTACACGGTAATTACAATCAACTACTGTATAAAACACCCGACCTTCTATAGTAATTACCAAAGTATATTTATAATCCCCTTTTTCGCTGTCCAGAGATTCATGGTACATCAACTCGCCGGTTTCGAGGTCATAGAGACAGAGTCCGGGGGGCATGAGGTTACTACCGTCATAGTTTTCGGCGTAATATTTGAAACACATGTACCTGCCATCTGCAGTTATTTCAGGAGCGCCTCCTACGGGGCATTCTACACATTCTGCAGAGGAAAGCGTGTGAATCAAATCGCCCTTTCGGTCATAAACCCGAACGTCCAGGCTTTTGATGCCTATTATCCTGTTAAAATAAGTGAAAGTGGTAACACCCAGGGCCACAGTTAAATAATTGTTTGATACATACATATTTTGCCAGGGGAGAATGCGCAAAATCGAAGTCGTATCGTCCACCCAGGCGGGGTTGACAATTTTTTCACGCAAAGCTGCGGGTATGGAATGGCCCTTAACCTCATAAATGCCCCACAAACACCCAAGCATCTCATACCTATCGGAAGGATATGGCAAATCCTTGAAGGGATGAAGTGGAAAAACTTCCAAAGTTTTGATCTCTTCCCCCTCTTCATTGTAAAAAACGGCAAGCCCCTTTTCATAATCCACTTTGATTAGCTCCTTATCTCTTTCTTCAGGCGCTTCTGAAGCCTTTTTCTTATCTAACGGTATGCTGTCTTTTCCTGCCGCTGTGCTGTCTTTTGGAGCTTCAGTTCTCAGGCTCATGGCTGTATCGGAATTGGTCTCCACGGAAGCAAGCTGCTCAGCCCTACTCGCAGGCGTAAGATCGGAGCAGGAGCTTCCCTCCATCAAAACAGCTACAAAAAGCAAAAAGAAAAAGAAGAATTTATTCATCACGCATAAATTTAAATATGAGTCAACCTAAACCCGACACCCGCAAAGATAAAGCCCGGATATTTTCTAAACTGTGCCAAATTGTGCCAATCTGTGCCAAATCGTGCCAAATCGTGCCAAGCCAAATAAAAAGAATTGAGAATTGAGAATTGAGAATGGCTTTCATCCACGAATTACACGAATTAGCACGAACTTCCGCCGATTTCACCGATATATCGTACGCGCGCTGAAGCACGCGGTACTGATTGACGGGCTAAAGCCCGCCCAACTAAACGCTAAACGCTAAACGCTAAACGCTAAACACTAAACTCTAAACTCTAAACTCTAAACTCTAAACTCTAAACTACCAACCACCAACTGCTCACAAGCCGCATCCAACATTTGCCAGACCTGTTCGAAGCCGTCGTCGTCCCAATACGGGTCGGGGACGGAGCGGTTTTCGCCCGGGTAGAGGAAATTGAGGATGAGGTGGATTTTGTCGCGCTGTTCTTTGGTTTGGGCCATGTTTTGCAGATCGCGGTAGTTGGAGGCATCCATAGCGAGGATGAGGTCGTATTGGTCTAAGTGAGCGGGTTTGAGCTGCTCGGCACGCAGCTCGCTGATGTCCAAGCCATGCATGCGGGCTACGGCCTGAGCGCGGGGGTCCGGCGGGTCGCCGATATGCCAATGGCCTGTGCCGACGGAGTACACCTCCCAGTCCAAACCATGTTCCTGAATTTTCTTGCGCAAAATGCCCTCTGCAAGGGGTGAACGGCAGATATTGCCCAGACAAACCATCAGTATTCTCATGTATTCGACATCTTTTGTACAACAACGAAAAAAAACCTCACTTGGTTGCCCAAAACAACCACTAACCACACAAAAAAAGCCTTTGCAAAAACCAAAACGGGAAATCGGGTCGCAAAGCGCGACAAAAGCCTTATATTTGCTATGCTAATTGGAGGACCGCTTCAATATTCAGAGGCTGAAGGCGTTCTGAATACAGCGTTCTCTGCCAATATTGCCAGGAAGAAATAACTCGAAACCAAAATATCTTAAAAACCTGTTGCGTCTATGCCTCGCATCGCTGCAATCTTTTCAGGCTGGATTCTTCTCGCCTGCCTGCCTTTTTCGGCAAGCGGGCAGCAGTTGTTTCCCGTCAAAATTGACCAAAAATGGGGGCTGATGAACAGCAAGGGCGAAATCGTCCGTCAGCCCGTTTACGATGCCATCAGCGAATTTGAGAGTTGGGGCATGGCCGTTATGCAGCGGCAGGGCGGGGTAGGCCTGCTCAGCCCCGAGGGCGAAGAACTCATCCCCCCACTCTACCAGGACATCAAAGTGCTACACCCCAGGCTCATCTCC
>JALVES010000272.1 GCA_027030635.1 Saprospiraceae bacterium
CTACAGCTCAATGATGATATAAGTCACCCCACAATTCCAGCCGGTGTATTATATTTGCCGTACCTGCAACGAATGAAGCGGGCTAAAGACAGATGGATATTTAAACCAACTAAGCATGAGTACTTTTCAGATCAAAAACCTGGAAGAATACTTTCAGGTCTATCGCAAGTCGGTGGAGACGCCTGAACTTTTTTGGGCGGAAGTGGCAGAAGAACATTTCCTGTGGCACAAGCGCTGGGACAAGGTGTTGAGCTGGGATTTTTCCAAGCCGGAGGTCAAGTGGTTTGAAGGCGCTAAGCTGAACATTACCGAAAATTGCCTCGACCGGCATCTGCTCAACCGGGGCGACAAAACGGCCATTCTCTTCGAGCCCAATGACCCCAACGAACCGGCACAGCACATCAGCTACCGCGAGCTGTACGAGCGGGTGAACAAATTTGCGAATGTGCTCAAAGCCCAGGGCATCGGCAAGGGAGACAGGGTGTGTATTTACCTGCCAATGATACCGGAATTGGCGATTTCCGTGCTCGCCTGCGCGCGCATAGGAGCCATTCATTCGGTGGTCTTTGCCGGTTTTTCTTCAACTGCACTGGCGACCCGCATCAATGACAGCGATTGCAAAATGGTGATCACTTCTGATGGCTCTTATCGCGGCGGAAAAGTCATAGACCTGAAAACAATCGTGGATGAAGCGCTGGAAGAGTGCTCTACGGTGGAGACGGTATTGGTCGTTAGGCGCATTCAGGCTGAAGTGCCCATGAAAGAGGGGCGCGATAAGTGGCTGCAACCGCTTCTCGATGAGGCCTCATCTGAGTGCGCTGCTGAGGTCATGGATGCTGAAGACCCGCTCTTCATCCTCTACACCTCGGGCTCTACGGGGCGGCCCAAGGGCATGGTACACACCACGGCGGGTTATATGGTTTATACGGCCTATACTTTTAAAAATGTATTTCAGTACGAGGAAGACGACATCTATTGGTGTACGGCTGATATCGGTTGGATCACCGGCCACAGCTACATCGTGTACGGCCCCCTGGCCAATGGCGCTACGACCCTGATGTTTGAGGGTGTGCCGAGCTATCCCGACTGGGGGCGCTTCTGGCAAGTCGTCGAAAAACACAAAGTAACGCAGTTCTATACCGCGCCCACAGCCATACGCGCTCTGGCACGCCAGGGGATGGAGTACGTGGAGAAGTACGACCTTTCCTCCCTGAAGATACTCGGCACGGTAGGCGAGCCCATCAACGACGAAGCCTGGCACTGGTACAACAACCACATCGGCAAAGGTCGCTGCCCCATTGTAGATACCTGGTGGCAAACGGAAACCGGCGGTATTCTGATTTCTCCCATACCTTTTTCCACGCCGACCAAACCCACCTTTGCCACTTTGCCTCTGCCGGGTGTCCAACCGGTTTTGATGGATGAAGAAGGCAGAGAAGTACAGGGGCGTTCTGTCAGTGGCCGCCTCGCCATTAAATTTCCCTGGCCTTCCATGGCTCGTACCATCTGGGGCAATCACGAGCGCTATCGGGAAACGTATTTTTCCGCTTTCCCCGGCAAGTATTTTACCGGAGATGGCGCCCTGCGCGATGCCGAAGGCTACTACAGAATCACCGGCAGGGTAGATGACGTCATCATCGTCTCCGGCCACAACCTCGGTACGGCGCCCATTGAAGCTGCCATCAATGAACATCCCGTGGTAGCGGAATCGGCCATCGTAGGCTTTCCGCACGAAATCAAGGGCAATGCCCTCTATGGTTATGTCATTCTAAAACCGGCAGGAGAAGAGCTCGACCCGAATGCCTTGCGCAAAGAGATCAATGCCCTTATAGCCGGGCAAATTGGCCCCATTGCGAAGTTGGATAAAATCCAGTTCGTCAGCGGCTTGCCCAAGACGCGTTCCGGCAAAATCATGCGGCGCATTCTTCGCAAGATTGCCAACAACGATTTTGAAAACCTCGGAGACATTTCCACCCTGCTCAATCCCGAAGTGGTCGAGGAAATTATCAAAAATCGCCTCTGAGAGCATCTGCCAGTTGGCTCATCTCGTCAATCATGAGGTCGGGGCCGGCCTTTTGCAGCAGTTCGGCAGAGCGGTAGCCATAGGTAACGGCACAGGTCTTCAGCCCGAGGGCCTGTGCCGCTTCGATGTCGTGCGTGGAATCTCCGACCATCATGGCTTTTTCAGGCGCTATGTCCAAGTTGTCGAGGATGTAGGCCAGGCCTCCGGGATCGGGCTTAAAGCCGTACAAGTCCGGCTGTGCACCGAGGACGAGCTCGAAGTAGGGCTCCAGCCCGTTTTTCCGGATGATGCCCGTCGTATAGGCATGCACTTTATTGCTCAGTACGGCTTTCTTGTAGGAGCTCAAAGCCTCCAGGGTCTCGCGCACGCCCGGATAGGGACGCGTTTTATCGGCAAAATGCCGGCTATAGTAGTCCTTAAAGTAAGCCATTGCCAGCCTGCGGGTTTCTTCATTTGCCGAAAGGCCGAGGGAAAGTTCGATGAGTTGGCGTATGCCTCCACCCAGCATGGCCGTAATTTGTTCAGAATGAATGGGCTCCCTGTTTAATTTTTGCAGGGCATCATTGACCGCATCCTGCAAGTCAAATTGAGAATTGACGAGGGTGCCGTCGAGATCGAAGATGAGCAATTCGAGTCCGGAGAAAGTGGG
>JALVES010000273.1 GCA_027030635.1 Saprospiraceae bacterium
CAGGAGTTTCTCGATCAGGTTCATGCAGCGCAGGATGCAGGCAAAAAAGTATTGTTAAGCGTGGGCGGTGCGACGGTGCCCATCAGCCTCAACGACACTACCGAAAGAAACATTTTCGCCGCCAGCCTGGCCGACATCCTCTACGAATACGAGTTTGACGGCTTGGACATTGACCTCGAAAGCGCTTCGCTCACGCTTTCCGGCGGCACCATTTCAAACCCCGTTGACCAGCCCGTCATTTTGCTCACACAGGCTTTGCAAACGATCATGGAAGAGTACCGTTATGCCATGGGGCAAAAGATGATACTCACTTTTGCACCGGAGACGGCCTATGTACAAGGCGGGCAATCGGCCTACAATGGCGTTTGGGGGGCCTACCTCCCGCTCATTCACGCCTTGCGCGATTCCATAGACCTCTTGCAAGTGCAGCTCTACAACAGCGGCAGCATGTACGGCATAGACGGCGGCATTTACGAACAGGGCACGCCCGATTTTGTCATCTCGCAGACCGAGGCAGTCATCCAGGGTTTTTTCACGGCGGGAGGTGTTTTTCAGGGCCTTCCGGCAAATAAAATAGCGGTCGGGTTGCCGGCCTGCGAAGATGCGGCAGGCGGCGGTTATCTCCCGCCCGAAGAGCTCAAAAACGCCATGTTTTACCTCACCGGTCAGGGGCCGCAACCCGGCGCCTATACCCTGCTCCAAGCCGGCGGCTATCCCGATCTCGGCGGCATGATGTGCTGGTCCATCAACTGGGATGCACTGGAAAGTTGCAATGGCGCCTATAGTTATGCTCAAGTCTTTGAAGACGTTTTCGAAACCGTCATAGCCACAGGAGAAAGCGAAACCCCCGCCCAATGCTACCGGATTTGGCCCAATCCTGCCGGAGAATTGTTGCACATCAGGCGCTGTACGGAAGCAGGAGAAGAGCTGACCTACCTGCTTCTCTTCGACCTGCTCGGCCGGCCCGTTGCAGACGGCTACCTTGCCGGCCAGGAAACAGAGATTTCCCTGAAGGACCTGACTCCCGGCATGTACATCCTCAGCATCGGAAACGAACCCTTCAGACTCATCCACACAAGATAAAAACAAACATTATGCGCATACTGATCATCGGAGGCGGCAATATGGGGCAAACTTATGCACGCAGTTTCCTGCGCTCCCACATTGCCACGGAAGAAAAAATGATGATACTCGAAAAGTCGGTGGAGAAAGCCGCCGACCTGCGTCAAATGAACATCGGCACAGTCTGGCACGACCCCGCCGAATGCCTCCCCCAAGCCGATTTGGTCATCCTCGCCGTCAAGCCCCAGGACGTCCCCGCCCTGTTTGAAAACATACGTCCGCATTGCAATGACCAACAGGTCTTCCTCAGCATCATGGCAGGCGTCAAAATAGATACCATCCGCAAAGGGCTTGGCGTCAGCAAAATCATACGGGCCATGCCCAACCTGCCCGCCCAAATCGGCATGGGCATGACGGTCTTCACCTCCTCCGACGAAGTAACCCGCATCGAGTTGGTGCTGGTACAAAACCTCATCAACACCACCGGCAAATCCATCTACACCGAGCAGGAATCGGCCTTGGATGCCGCCACAGCCATCTCCGGCAGCGGCCCGGCCTACGTCCTCTATTTCATGGAAGCCCTCATGCAAGCCGCCCGCGAAATGGGCTTCAACGAAGCCGAAGCCGAACTGCTCGTCAGCCAAACCTTCCGCGGCACCGTAGAGCTCTTCAACAAAAGCGAACACAACTGCTCCACCTGGATCCAACGCGTAGCCTCCAAAGGAGGCACTACCGAAGCCGCCCTGCAAGCCTTTACACAACATCAAACTGACGAAAGCATCAAAAAGGCTGCTCGGGCGGCATTGAAGAGGGCGGAAGAGTTGGGAGTTGAGAGTTGACAGTTGACAGTTGACAGTTGACAGTTTAGTGTTTAGTGTTTAGCGTTGGTAAAATTTTCGAGCGCCCTTCATTTATCGAATATCGAATATCGATTAACGATTTTTGATTTTTGATTTGGCCCAACTAAAGGATCGGGGTGCCGACGAAGGAGGACCCCCGAGCCGGCCTGAAGAACCCTGCTTTTGAATTTCGAATATCGATTAACGATTTTTGATTTTTGATTTGGCCCCAACTAAAGGATCGGGGTGCCTGCCCGCTACCCCTATTCCGTCCACAGATTACACAGATTGACACAGATTGAGCCCCATTTCCACCGCTTAGACCGATTCCACCGATTTACCCAATTCCACCGCTTCCACCGCTTCCCCCCTCCATCGTCAGAATCACAGATTACACAGATTATGGGATTACACAGATTTTTTATTTGGGGCTAAGCTACTTACGTTTATCACGTTCATCACGCCCGTCACGCGTCACGCTCGTCACGTTCGTCACCCTCCATCGTCAGAATCACAGATTACACAGATTATCGGATTTCACAGATTTTTTATTTGGGGCTAAGCTGCTTACGTTTATCACGTCTGTCACGCTCGTCACGTTTGTCACGTTTGTCACGCAAAACATCTAAACATTAAACCAACGATAAACGATAAACAATACACGATACACAATACACGACAAACAACACACCCACTTTCACCGATTCCACCGATTCCACCAACAAAAAAACTGTAAACTATCAACTGTAAACAGTAAACTAAAAAAA
>JALVES010000274.1 GCA_027030635.1 Saprospiraceae bacterium
ATATATTTGACAGGTACATTTAACGGCCAGGCCGATTTAGACCCGGGCCCATCTGTTGAGGAGTTTTCGACAGCTCAATTTTCTGCTGATGTTTTTGTCGTAAAGCTGGGGCAATGTCCTTTCACGGAGTCGAGCATCTCGGTCAGTGCATGCGGCAGTTATATCTCGCCCAGTGGTCTTTATACCTGGACAGAGAGCGGTACTTACACCGATGCCATTCCCAATGCGAGCTGTGGAGACAGCATCATCACCATAGCGCTCACGCTTTTTGAGCCCGACACCTCTGTGTTGCTCAACGGCGCTGTACTGACGGCACAGGCCACAGGCGCCGGCTATCAATACCAGTGGTTGGATTGCAACGCCTCCTATGCCCCTTTGGCTGGTGAGACCGGACAAAGTTTTACGGCTACCGCGAGCGGCAGTTATGCGGTGGAGATCAGCGATGGTATTTGTCGGGATACTTCTTCCTGTGAGGAAGTTGTCCTGAGCTCTTTGTGGGAGACAACGGGGCAGCGTGAAAGACTTCGCTTGTATCCCAATCCGGTTATGGACGTTTTACACCTCGATTTAAGCACGCAAAAAAGCCTGAGTTCTTTAGAGGTATATGATGCGATGGGCCGTTTATGGATGTCAGAAAAGATAAGCGGGGCAGAAGGCCGGTATCGTTTGTCCGTAGGAGCTCTTCCGGCCGGCTTATACGTTCTTGTCGGCAGAAATGCGCAAGGCATGGCAGCTTCAGGCAGGTTTGTGAAGTTGGGGGGGAAGTGATTTGCCTGTCGAGTATTTTGTAAAGCTCACAAAAGTAAAAAGTACCACAAGGGCAAAAAAACCGCATGCTCTTTTTGTCTTATCGTGCCGTATTCTTCGGACACGAAAATGGCGTAGCGGTGTTTGATCTTGCTTTTTTTCGTTTGGCGCAGGGTTTTCTCTTCTTTCTTAGCAAAAAAAGTTGCAATTTTGCGCCGTCTTAGCGAGGGCGGCCTGCGACGGGCCATCCGGTTGCGGCCTTGTCTTGTAGAACCGACTTTTGAAAACAATAAAAAACGCCATTATGAAAACGAAGAAGCGCGTATTGGGGCTGGGCAATGCCTTTCCCCAATTTGAGAAAACAGCTGTGGTTTCTATGGAACCCGGTAAAGAATTTGCCACCATCAGCTCTGAAGATTTAAAAGGTAAGTGGTTTGTGATGTTTTGGTGGCCCAAGGACTTCACCTTTGTTTGCCCCACTGAGATTGAATCTTTCAACAACAATTACGAAGAGTTTGTCAAGCGCGATGCCGCGCTGTTGGGCGCCTCTACGGATTCGGAATTCGTACACCTCGCCTGGCGCCGCGACCATCCCGGGCTGGGCAAACTGCAATTTCCCATGATTGCCGACACTTCAAAGTCGCTGGCCAATCAATTGGGCATACTCGAACCCGGCGAAGGCATCGCCTACCGCGCCACCTTCATCGTGGACCCCGAAGGCATCATCCGCTGGATTAATCTCAACGACCTGAGCGTAGGTCGCAATGTACACGAAGTCATCCGCGTGCTGGAAGCCCTGCAAACCGGCGAGCTTACCCCCTGCGACTGGGAACCCGGGCAGCCGACTTTGCAAGTGTAAACCCTGGCACGCTGCATCCGCCTGTTTTGCAATTTGCCAAAAAGGCGTATTTTTGCAGGTGTTTAGATGTCCTGATTGGGTTTGAAATAAATAATTTATTATTTTTAAACTCAATCAGGGCACAGGTCCCATAGCTCAGTTGGTTAGAGCAACTGACTCATAATCAGTAGGTCGCAGGTTCAAGTCCTGCTGGGACCACAACGAGAGAGCGCCGCTCCTGAAAGGGAGGGCGCTCTTTTTCGCTCAAAGCCCGGCCATTTTCGCTAACTTTGCTCTGGATATTCAAACGAAAACAGTTTGGAGTCCTGAAAACCCAGGCTGCATGAATTTCGCACAAGTCATCGGACAAAAAGAGGCCAAAGAAAGCCTGCGCCGCATGTGCGCAGAGGGGCGCGTGCCCCATGCGCTGCTGTTGGAGGGGCCTGCCGGCAGCGGCAAGCTGCCCCTCGCTCTCGCTTTTGCCTCTTACCTCTTGTGTGAGGCTCCCAAAGACGGAGACAGTTGCGGCCAATGCCGGGCCTGCCGCAAGACGATGGAGTACGTACATCCCGACCTCCACTTCAGCTTTCCGGTAGTGGGTACGAAGGTAACCAGCGACGAGTATCTGCCCGCCTGGCGGGAGGCGCTGAAAAACACGCCTTACATGGATTTGCACCACTGGCTGCAGTCCATCGGGGCAGAAAACAAGCAGGGGAATATCAACAAGGAAGAGTGTGTTCTCATTGCCCGAAAACTCAGCTTTCAGCCCTATGAGAGCGACAAAAAGGTGATGATCATCTGGATGGCCGAGGCCCTCGGCAAGGAGGGCAACCGCCTGCTCAAACTCATTGAAGAGCCGCCTCACAACACCCATTTCATTCTCATCAGCGAGGAGCCGGAGGCCATTTTGCCGACCATCCTCTCGCGCTGCCAGCGGCTGCGTCTTGCACGCATCACCGAAGAAGAACTCGCCGGCGCCCTGCAGGCTCAGGGCCTCTCGCCCGAGCGAGCTTCCGAAATAGCGGTCTTGGCAGAAGGAAATTTTCGCTTAGCTTTGCAGTGGAGTTCGGAGGCCGATGAGGA
>JALVES010000275.1 GCA_027030635.1 Saprospiraceae bacterium
CCGCCCGGGCCGCGCTACGGGCAAATTGACAGGCGGCAACCTCACCCTGCTCGCCGCCCTGGCCGGTACGCCCTGGCAACCCGAGTATCGCAAGGCCCTGGTTTTTATCGAGGAGATAGGAGAAAAACCCTACCGCATAGACCGCATGCTCACCCAAATACGGGAGTCCTCCCGCATAGCAGAAGCGGCCGGCATAGCCCTCGGCGCTTTCAACGACTGTCAACCCGATGAAGATGAGCTTTCCCTCAGCCTCGAAGAAACCCTGGCCGATCGCCTGCTGCCGCTGGGCAAGCCACTGGCCTGTGACCTCTCCTTCGGGCATATCCAAAATCAATGCACGCTGCCCATAGGGGTACGCGCTACTTTGCAGGCAGAGGAAGGGAGTATTACGCTGGAGGAGAGTGGTACTGCTAAATGAGGCTAGGGATTTCTTTATTTAAAAATCCCCACCTTGCGCTCATCAGGAGTTACATACCCCCGATACATACCCGAGGTATTAAACGGCATGGCGATTTGCCCGTATTGGTCTATGGCTATGAGGCCTCCGGCGCCGCCTATGGCCTTCAATTTTTCGTTGATGATGTGCTCTCCGGCTTCCTGAACGCTTTCTCCGAGATAAGCCATGCGGGCCGACATATCGTGTGCCACCGCTTCGCGGATGAAGTACTCGCCATGGCCGGTGCAGGAAACGGCGCAGGTAGCGTTGTCGGCATAAGTGCCGGCGCCTATGATGGGAGAATCTCCGATGCGGTTCCAGCGCTTGGCGGTCAAACCACCTGTGGAGGTGCCGGCGGCGAGATTGCCCTGTTCGTCTAAGGCCACGCAGCCCACTGTACCGAATTTATGGGCATCGGGCTCTTCGCGAGCGCCTATTGGTTCTTTCTTTTTTTCCTTCTCCAGGCGTCTTTGTAAAGATTTCCAACGCCTTTGCGTGTAGAAATACTCCGGCGGAACAGTATCCAGCCCCTGCTCTATGGCAAAGCGATTGGCACCTGCGCAAGTGAGCAATACGTGAGGGCTTTTTTCCATCACCGCCCGCGCCGCGCGAATGGGGTTTTTGACGATGGTTACACCACCCACGGCGCCTGCCTTGTGTGTTTTTCCATCCATGATGGAGGCATCCAGCTCGTTGTGTCCTTCGTAGGTAAAAACGGCACCTTTTCCGGCATTGAAAAGCGGAGAGTTTTCGAGATAGACGATCACATTTTCCACGGCATCTAAGGCCGTACCGCCCTTAGAGAGAATGCCTTCGCCTATGTCTAAGGCTTCGTTCAGCGCCTTTTCGTATTGGGCTTTCGTCTCGGCATCCATGTTCTCGGGTTTAATGGTGCCTGCGCCGCCGTGAATGACAAGGGCGTATTGGAGGCGTTTTTTCTCCATACTCTGCTGCTCCTTTCCGGCACAAGCGACCAAAGAAAAGACAAGAGAAGCAGAAAAAGCGATAAAAAGTAAAAAGGGACTGACTTTCATGGTACAATGGTTTTACAGAGCAGACGCTATTTCTCAGGCTTGCGGGCATAGCTGTGCCCCCAAAAGCTCCGCCAGCGCATCTGAACCACGCCGCGAATGGCTTCGCGCACAATGCTTTTCGACATTTTGGAGCTGCCCTCTACGCGGTCGGTGAAGACGATGGGCAATTCTCCTATCTTAAATCCCATTTGCCTTGCGGCAAATTTCATCTCGATCTGAAAGGCATAGCCGATGAAGCGAATTTTGCTCATATCCAACTTTTCCAGCACCTCCCGCTTATAACCTACGAAACCCGCCGTGGGATCTTTCACCGGCATCCAGGTGATGCAACGCACGTAGAGCGAGGCGCCATAAGAAAGGGCAATGCGCCCCACAGGCCAATTCTCCACACGCCCGCCACGCACATAGCGCGAGCCCACTGCCACATCGGCTTCCCCCCGCTCTAACATTTCGCGCAAGCGAATCAAATCTGCAGGCTTGTGGGAAAAATCGCAGTCCATTTCAAAGATATAGCGATACGCGGGCCGCTTCAACCCCCAGCGAAAGCCGTCGAGATAAGCCGTTCCCAGGCCCAGCTTACCTGCCCGCCGCATCAGCGAAATGCGCCCCTCGGGATAACGCTTCTGCATGGCCTCCACCAGCTCAGCCGTACCATCGGGAGAATTGTCATCCACTACCAACACGTCAAAGGGCTGTTCGAGCGCCATGACGGTCTCCAACATGCGCTCTACATTTTCGCGCTCCTTATAAGTAGGGATGATGACTAAGCTATCGGGCAAATCTCTGCGTTTTAGGGGGCGAAAGTAGGGCTTTTTGGGGATATGGACAAATGTAATGTGGAACGCTGCGCGTTCTGATGTGGAACGCTGCGCGTTCTGATGTGGAACGCTGCGCGTTCTGATGTGGGCGCTGCGCGCCTGATGTGGGGGTTGTCTGCTAACGAGGAGTTCGGCTCTGCTCACTCACCGGAGTTCGGCCTTGCTCACTCACCGGAGTTCGGCTCTGCTCACTCACCGGAGTTCGGCTCTGCTCACCCATCTACAGGCAGGCGCTTCGCGGCTGAATCCTTGTTGGCGAAGAGGAGGTAAAGAGGAGCCACAGCCGCAGCAGCTCACTGTCTTCTTCTCAAAGAAGACTCCCACTTCACTCTGTGGAGAAAGAGGAGCC
>JALVES010000276.1 GCA_027030635.1 Saprospiraceae bacterium
GTGGTGGATTGCCAAATACCCTTCATGGATAAACCAAACGGATAGTAGAACTGCCGCTCCAGCACCTCCAACAAGTCCGGGTCATCCGTATCTGACTCGGTGGTGATGAGGCCGTCGCCGTTTTTGTCCTCGAAGAGGACTACGGTGTTGCCGAGGTGGTACAAGAGGCGGTATTGGAACAGGTATTTTCAAAGTCACCCGTACTCGCTTTCGAGTGCGGCACGGGGCAAATTTAAGAAATTTTGGGGATTTTCCGGTACGGATTTAGTTGATTCTGCCGATTCTATGGCAAACGGCCTCCCTTCTTTTGAATATCGATTAACGATTAACGATTTTTGATTTGAACCCAACGAAAGAATCGCTCAGAGCTCAGCTGTATGTTCCCTTCAAAACCCAACGCCCTCCGACTTCACTCCGTACAACACCTTTTCATTTTTCGCAGGAGGCCCGCCCCTTCAGCCTGCCTGCTGCCGATGAGTGAGCAGAGCCGAACTCCGGGCCATCGGCAGGCAGGGGGTCGGGGGAGTTCGGCTAAGCTCACCCGACAGCGGGCGGGCAAAAATGCAAAGGATTCACAGAATATCGAACCTGCCTGCCGAAATCCGCGGAACCCCGCGTTATCCGCGTTCTATTAGGCTCCTACTTGCCCCCTCAATCCGCCCCTCCACAAACCGCACGAATTGAAGCAGTTCTGTCCACAGATTACACAGATTAACACAGATTTGGCCGATTCACCCGATTCCACCGCTTCAACCAACATCCGCGGCTTACAAGGTCATTTAATCCCTCAATCTATCCACCTTAAACTCAGCGAAAAACTGTCCAACGTTTGGGGACAAGATCAGCGACCACACTATTATTCCTTTGATTTGCATTCTTCCACAATAGGGTATTTCTTTTTTTCTAAGTATTTCCCTAATATTGAAAAATACTTAGGCATACGCTCTACTGAAATAATTCTTCTCTCAACAATAACAACCCTAACGTTGCCATCATCATCTTTTATTTCTTCCTTTTTTAGGGCACCTTTTCTGTATGTCAAGATTATTTCATAATCCATAAAAGTTACTTTCAATTTTTCCTTATGAGCCAAGTTAACAAAAGGTCTCGAAGAACGTAATCCAGCATCAGTACTTTCCACCACAAACTCTTCATCCAAACTCCTATCAGGCAAAAAGTCAAAATAAACATGAAAAATTTTTTGAGGCAAACACCTTTGATATTTATAACGAGCAATTATCAACCAAACCGGATCAACTTCTTCTTCAACAATATATTTGTACGTGATTTTTTCGTAACTATCCAATGACGCCAAAGTCTCCTGTATAGTGTAAATTGGTGAATAAACAGAGGCATGTAAAAAAAGTTGCATGCCGAGAATTGCAAAACCCTGCACAAGCCCAAATACAATTTTGGATAGTTTCGATCGCAAAAATCTTTTAACAAAAAAGCATACATAAAAAATCACAACAACTATAACGAATAAAATTAAGTAACCAATCAATACGACTGGTTTCCCAAACAAATATGACAACAACAGCCCGAACATACCTATCAGTATCAAATCAAAAAAAAGCAAAGAACATTTCATTTTATTTTCCTCCAGGTTTCGACATTGTAGGAATTTTTTTCAAATATTCATCAAATTTCGGATGATTCGGTAAATCGATATGGGACTTGATACTTCTGGGAAAAGAATTAATTGGCACTTCTGAATTTAGCACCGTTAAGTTTATAGCAGGGGAATCAAAATAAGCATCACGCCCTGCAATATTTACAACCCGATCATTCTCATGAATAATTTGAAGATGTTCATTAATTCCTGCACCAGGTATTTCAGAACGGTAGCCTTCAAAATTTGGTTCTATCTTCAAAGAACCGCAACAAGGATAAGAATCAGCATATTCCTTTTCCATTAGCGCAAGGCCTTTTTCTGTTGCTGCTGGCGTAGAAACAGTAATCAAATTCACTTCGATCCCTTCATCTGCAAGCATTTTTGCAGCTTGAATAGCTACATTTCCTCCATGGCTGTAGCCAATCAAGGAAATATGCTCATTTGCTGTTATCACTCCTTCATCTATCATCTTCTGACGAACAGATTTCACATGAGAAACCAGCTCTTTTGCTGCTTGTTGTCTGCTTGCTGGGTTGTTAGTAATCCCTGCATCCCAAGAGAAACTTCTATCCGCTATCGAATTTCCTGCAATTCTCGTCAACTGTTTTACGGCACTATCGGTAAATCTATCATGTGTTTCGGTTGTACCATGAATAAAAACCGCCTGCAACCCCCACAAATCAATCGCCATAGGCGCCATATTCTCCGCATAATTATAAGGGCTCACCCATGCAAAGCGATCAGCTATGGGATCAACTCCCGTAAAGCGCCCTATCGCAGGGTCATGCATACGGGCGCCATAATAAAGCCACTCCAACCCCAAGCCACTCTCCAGCTCCTTCCCATTATACAAATACCGCTCCGGCGGGCTGGTGGTGGATTGCCAAATACCCTTCATGGATAAACCAAACGGATAGTAGAACTGCCGCTCCAGCACCTCCAACAAGTCCGGGTCATCCGTATCCGACTCGGTGGTGATGAGGAGCTGCCCTGAACGGAGCTGCACCCTGAGCGGAG
>JALVES010000277.1 GCA_027030635.1 Saprospiraceae bacterium
CACGGTTACCACATAACACCCCGCACTCAGATTGGAGGGATTCTGACCGGAAAAATTGTTACTCCACTGGAAACTGTAAGGCAAAGTACCGCCTTCCATGGAAATCTGAATAGCCCCATTGTTCCCGGCAGATGTCTGCGGATAAATCTCCGGAGCAGAGGCAAAGCCCAGCGGCTCGGGCTCTTCCACCACATTGCAAAGCATCACCTCCTGAGAGGGCATATAAGAGTCTGAAACCGTTACACAGTAATTGCCTGCCGGCAAATCCATCAGCGTAACCTCCCCGTCTATACTCAAAGTGCTGAAACCATTGTCAAAGACAAAATTGTACGGAGGGATACCGCCTTCCACGGCAACCGTCCAGCTACCCGTAGAATCGCCTGCGCACAAAACGTCCACAGCCAAATCCTGATCAACAATCAGCGGCGCCGGCAACACCTCATAAGAACCGGAAACAACACAACCGTTCGCATCCGTAATCACAACCTCATAAGTGCCCACACAAAGACTGTTCAAAGAGGGCCCCGTATAAGTCCCCCCATTCCAGGAGTAATCGTAAGGAGGCACACCGCCCTGCAACTCGAGAATGGCTATGCTGCCATCACACACGCCCGAGGCAGATACTCCGTTTGCGGAAGCGGAAACGATCTCAAAAGGCTCGGAAGGCTCAAATACCATCACCGACACACTCGTCTCGTCTCCACCCGCATCCATCACCGTCAAAGTATAAACACCGCCTCCCAAGCCACTCAGGTCCTCATCGCTGTAAGGCCCTCCCGGACCATCCCAACTCAACTGATAAGGCTCCTGGCCTCCGGAAATCGTTACCGAAATGGCTCCGTCAAAAGCACCATAGCAAGAGGGCGTAACCTCATCTACATCTATCGTCAACGGCTTGATCAATGTTACGCTGATGGAAGCCGTACAACCATTCGCATCCTCCACCACCAAAGTGTAATCTCCGGCAACCAAATCCACAATGTCCTGTGTTACATAAGGGCCTCCCGGGCCCGTCCAGGTGTAGTTGTAGCCGCCAATGCCTCCGGTAACCGATACAAAAATCGCCCCGTCATTTCCGGCAGCCGTTTCATTCTGCACATCATCCAAAACAATCTCCAAAAGCGGAGGCGTGCTCACCTCAATGTCGTTGCCAAATACCATACAGCCATTGGCATCCGTAACCGTTACATCATACGTACCCGCAGCCAAACCGGTGGGATTGGCCGTATTCGGCAAGGAGGGAGACCAGGTGTAATCGTAAGGCGCAGTACCTCCACTCACATTCAATGAAATGCTTCCCGTCTGATCTCCAAAACACTCTACGCCCTGCACATCCCCAATGGTCGCATTCAACGGCGCCGTAGGCTGAGCCACAGCAATGGGGTCGGAAACCAACTCACAACCATTCGCATCCGTAACCGTCGTCCAATACGTGCCACTCACCAAGCCCGAAGGGTCTTCATCAGAAGCATTCGGCACAGCCGAAGTCCCCGCCCAACTGTAAGTAAAAGGCGAAGCGCCCTGCACGCTAATGTCTATAGAACCCGTAGCCTCTCCAAAGCAGGCCACATCCTGTACGCCCGCCACTGTAATGTCAATGGCCGGCAAATCCGTCACATCATACGAGGCCGTGAAAGTTTCCGTACAACTCGTAACCGTAACGGAATAAGTGCCCGCCGGCAAATTCGATATATCCTCAGTCGCAGCTCCGTTGCTCCACGTATAACTGTAGCTCAAATTGTCTCCACCACTTACCGTCAAATCAATGGCGCCACTCGACGTACCCGGACAAGGCTGCGTAATTACCTCCGAAACATTCAAGGGGAAACAGGGAATATCAACCACCGTTACCGAACCATTCACAAAACTCGGGTTTACAATCCCCGTAGTGTTATTCACTTCTATGGAAGTAGGACTGCCCGTAAAGGTGATTGGACTCACATCCCCCGGATTTCCCGTTACGGTAAAGCATATTTCAAACAACTGCGCCGTATCGGGCAGCGTCTCACCACTCCCCGGATTGGTCGAAGCAATCCAGGCAAACGTCAACACGCCCGACGAAGGATTGGCATAAACCGATGCCGTAAAATCCGGTAAGCTCAAAGGCAAAGCCCCCTGAAATTGCAAAATAGACGGGTCATACGTCATGGAATACTGGAAGCTCGTGATGTCCGTAAAGCCCACAGCCGTTACCGGCACACAAACCACATTTCCCGGCGAACCCTCCTCATTTCCTGCAAAGAAAGTGATTTCTGCCGGCGGAGTGTCGCATATCAAAACCGAGCCATCCACGCCCGTAAAGTTGATCAGACTGCCACTCGCATCCGAAATCTCTATGGAAACAGGACTGTCCGAAAAAACCACCGGCGTAACAGAACTGCAGTTGTTTGGCCCCGTCAAATCAAAACATATCTGAAAAATGCTCGTCCCATCCGGTACCGTAGTGCCGTTGATCACATCATCCGACAACCAGGATATCGTAATATTTCCCGGACTGGGGTTCCCTATGTTGTTGGCGCCAAAGTTCGGCAAATTGTAGCCCTGACTGCCGGTATAGCTCAATAGCGCTGCATCGTAATTGATGCTAAACTGTATGCTCACAATATCCGTGAAACCCTGAGTCGTAATA
>JALVES010000278.1 GCA_027030635.1 Saprospiraceae bacterium
CCTCCTCACCACCCCAAACCCCGTGCTGGCGCCTTTGCCGAGGCCGAGGTAGTCGGGCAGGGAGACGTTGGTTTGGAAGTTGAGGTCGAAGCTTAGGCGGCGGGCGTTTTTGAACTCGAGGCGGCGGATGTGTTTGATGTCGGAGATTTGGACTTCGAGGCGTTCTTCCACGTGCCAGCCTATGCCTTTGGCGAAGGAGAGGAGGTTTCCTTTGAGGGTGTTTTCGAGCAGTTGTTTTTGGGCCAGGGGGTCGTTTTGGAGGGAGGTGAACTCCTTGTAGCGTTCGTCGTTGAGGCCCAGCCAGTTGATGATGCTGTAGCTGAACATGTGCTGCCAGACTTGTACGCGAAACATGTTGACGCGGAGGTTTTCTATACCGAAGGTATAGGTGCGATAGCCGATTTTGAGGTCCAGGTCGGAGGCGGTGAGCAGATAGTGGATTTCTTCTACGCCTTCGTTGAGGCAGACGATACAGGCTTTGCCGTAGTGCAGTTTGTACTGCACGAGGGGATAGCGGTAGTAGTAGCCCTTTTCTCCCTTGTGGTTGTGCATCAGCGTGCCCTGCCGCTTGGATTTCTCAATGACGGCTGCCCTGAAATAACGTATCTGAGCCGGGGGCAACTCCCGGTCAAAGCACAGTTGGAGGTAACGGACAGCCGGCATAAACGTTTTGTTTTTGGGCCAAAATGGCTGGCAAACAGGGGTCTTTAACGATGAAGAGCAAACTTTTGCGCCTCATCTGACGGGGACAAATATAAATCCTTTTTTCGTAACTTACACAAGAAAACTAATTTTTTTTCAAAAAAATAGTTACCTTAGGGCCCATATAAGGGCTCTTATGAGCGTATTTGTCTCATAAGCGAAAAACGCGAATAAACCATAACTAAAAAACTTCTATGGCCGGGAATAAAATGCTGAGGCTGAAACTGTTAGATGCTGCCTTTCAGACGGGCAGGTGCTTTTCTTTGGAAGAACTGGCAGACTGGTGTGTAAAAGAAGGCCGGACGAGGAGATATTCCATAGAGACCATTCGCGACGACATTTCTGTATTGCGCCAGGAATATGGAGCACCGATACCAAAGCGCTGCAAAAACAGGCTTTATTTCTATACCGACCCATCCTGGTCGCTGAGCAAAAACCCGATGACGCCCCGCGATTTGTTGCTGCTACACAGGATTGCACAACTGCTCGAGCAATTCCCCGGGCTCACATTTGCCGAAAGGCTAAAAAAACTCATCCATGCATTGGGCAAGCGTTATTCGATGGAATGGCCAAAGGGAAATCCCCGCATTTTCTTCGAACACGCTCCTGAAATCAAGGGGCTGCGCCACTTAGAAGACCTTTACAAACACATTGAAAAGGAAGAGAGCATAGAGTTGTTCTACCAGCCTTTTAAATACGACAGACCCAAATGGCTAAAACTGTCTCCGTATTTCTTGCAAGAGTACAACTTCCGCTGGTATCTGATCGCGCGCCATCACGAGACCGATGCCATACAGATGTTTGCCTTAGACAGAAGCAAGGGTGCGCGACCGGGCAAAGATGCTTTTCGGCCGCCTCCGGAAGATTTTGAGCCGGACAGGTATTTTAAAGACGTGGTGGGCGTATCCATCCCGCGGGAGGCGGAGGTAGAGGAAGTCGAATTGTGGATACGCAAAGACCTTGCCCCCTACTTTCACACCAAGCCCCTGCACCCCAGCCAGGAAAGACGCATGGTGGAGGGAGAACTGCACATCAGCATACGCGTCATCCCCAATTACGAGCTGAAGAGCCGCATTTTATCCTGGGGCGATCGCATCAAAGTGATAAAACCCAAAAAGCTGGCCGAGGAGATTGCAGAAATTCATCGCAGGGCTGCAGAGCTTTACCGCTGACTTTCATCAAATAAAAAAAACATTGGGCGGGTCTGTAACCAACTCCACATCCACGTTTTTTCCAATGATGCGCATGTGCCGGAGTTTGTCTTCGGGCACGGGCAACAGGAAAATGCTGTCGTTGTTTTTGTACATGGAATTAATCTCCAACAGCGTATCTGCAATTTTTTGATAAATGGCCGAACTGCTCTTGGCCAGATAAATAGATTTTTGCACCCTCATGCAACCCTTTTTGATGAGGAACTTTGCAATGTGGTTGCGTATCTTATTGTCTTCGATATCGTACATGACGAAATACAACATATCGCTACTCGTTTTGGATTTGTACTGTGCCAGCCATTCGAGGATTTTGTCCACGCGGCGCCCGAGGGGCAAGCGATGCCAGACAGCCGGCGGGAGGCTGTCCAGCATGCGCAATTGCCCGGAGGGCAGGCCACTGCGCCGGCGGAGTTGTTCCCGAATTTTGCGTTCTTCTTTGTTCATTTGGTTTTTTGTTGAAGGTCTATTCCGCAAACAATTCGAGCTCGGCCAGCTTGACGCAGAGCTCAGTCAGGGAGGGATGCGTACCGCGCTTGGGTGTGGCGACTACGCTAAAGCCCTTTTTGCCGTAAAAGACATTGACTTCTGCCCGGTGAACTCCCTTGTAAAGCACAAATTTTTTTCCGTATTGAATATCCACCACATCGTCCACTCTAATTTCATGTTTAGCCCAGGCTTTGGCGAGCAGCTCTGCCGCTTCGTGGAGCAC
>JALVES010000279.1 GCA_027030635.1 Saprospiraceae bacterium
AGGGTGCAGAGGCCGTGAGAGATAAAATGGAAAGCAGCAAAAGTTGGAAAGCAGTGTTCATACTTGAAAGTTCATTATAATTATAGGCTTTGGGACAAACAGAATTTCTTTAAACTTAACGAACCATTGTTGCATGAAAGATACAACCTATTGCTCAAAAGCAAACCGGATAAATGGGGCAAATGCCAATCACGGACAAAAATCTCACCACTCCCAGGAAATGCCGATGGAACTGTTGAAGCCGGCTGCACTGATTCCCGAGCCAAAAGTGCGGTAATGCAGGTCGAGCACATTTTCCAGCGACAGAAAGAGCTTCAGGCTTTCGCCAAATGAACGAGCGACATAGAAGTTTAGCGTGTACCAGGCGAGGCTGCCGGCGTATTGCTGCAAGCCGTTTTCATCCGTATAGGCGGGTGTGTATTCGAAATTGTCGGAGGTGCCGAGGCGGTCAAAAACGGGACTCCCCTTGTCGTCGTACCACATATCCGCAACGGCATAAGCTTCCGGTTTTTTGGCCAGATTGAAGCGCAATACGAACTCAGCCTTCAACTTTTCTCCCTCGTAAAGCAAATTCCATCGCCCGTAAGGCGGGGGAATATGCGCCAAAGGCAACAAGGTATCCACCCCTGCCACCGGGCCTGAATCGTACTGCTTAGAAAAGGCGAGCCGCCCGTATGTGTACGTGAAGCTCAGGCCGCTGCTCCAATGCGCGCCCAGGGCCAGGGAGGCATTTGCCGAAAGGCCATAAATAAAACCTCTGTCGGCATTGACATTGGCCACCGTTTGGAGCAGTTCGCCCTCTACGTCTATGGTGCTGCTGCCATCGGGCAGGGCATAAACCCTGCGGGCCATCAAATCGCGAAGGTCGGAGTAAAAGACCGACAAGGCCAGGCGGGTGCGAGGACGGGCCGGCAGCGCATACCCCAAATTGAACTCTCCGGAAGTAACCCGCTCGGGCTGTAAGGCGGGATTGGGGATGGTGATTTTGCCGTTCTTGGCGCGAATTTTGCCCACATCATCTACATTGGGCGCCCGGAAAGCCGTGGCGAGAGAGAGGCTGAAAGTCCACCCCCGGAGGTCAGGCATTCGCAGGCCGATCCCATAGCTCCAGCCGGAAGTGCGGTTGCTGATGCCGGGATTGAGATACGAATCCGGCCAGGCAATGAGGGGGTTTTCCGTATAGCGGGCCTGTAAAGCGCTCAGCGAGTAGCGCAAACCTGCCTGTACATTGAATAAAGCGGATTTGGGCTCCCAGCGATATAAGGCATAGGCCCCGCCACGATGCAGGCTGCTGCCGCCACCCGCATAGCGACTCGGGACTTCTTCGAACAAAGCGCCCGTCTGCACATCCTCTCCCAAAGCCGTAGAGCGGACTTCATTGAGTTGTACATCCAAGCCGTAATGCAGCAAATGGCGGGGCCCCAAAGCCTTGCTCATGTCTAAAGTCAGGGAAGAAACTCCGACTTTTTCGGTCTGCGTAGTGCGCAGGCTGCGGTTGAAACGGCGCCTGATGCGCTCTTCATGCAACTGCTGGCGGGCCAAAATAGCCTGGGCGCGGTCGAAAAGCAGGGTTTTGCGGCTCCAGTCGGCAGTGAGCGACAAGAGCAGGTGCTGCTGCGGGCCGTAATGCCACTCGGCAAATCTAAGCTCATCAGGCGCCGCCAATGTAAGGGCCAACTGGTCGTAGCGCGGAATGTCGGAAGTGGTGGAAAACTGCACATTTGCCGAAAGGCGAAAAAAATCGGAAAGCTGCCACAGGGCCTTCTGCCCCAGAGCAAACTGATTATAGCCCGATGGCCGCTGCATATTGGGGGTGAATCTGAAAGAGCCGTCGGAGAGTTGCCTGCCGTTGGGCTGAGCGTAATCGGCTCCATCGCGGAAAACGGGATAATAGAGCCGCTTCCCAAAATCGGAGTACATCTCCGGTCGGCGGCTGCCGGCCCGCAAATCGCCATAGGAGGAAAAGCTCACGGAAGTCAAAAAGGCCGAAGAAGAAAAGCCGGCGTTGACGTCCAAGTGTACGGCCCTTTCGACATTGGCCGTAGAAAAGCGGGAATATATCCGCCCCTGCCAGGTGTTTTCTCCTTCCTCACGGCGCTTGGGCGAGCGGGTGCGAAAATGCAAGACACCGCCGAGGGCATCGCTGCCGTACTCCAAAGAGCCCGGGCCATAGATCAACTCAATGCGGTCCAACAATTGGGCGTCTATGCTGAGGCTGTTTTGCAGATGGCCATTGCGATAAATGGCGTTGTTCATTTTCACTCCGTCCACGACCAGAAGCACGCGGTTGGCTTCAAAGCCCCGCATGATGGGGCTGCCGCCACCCATTTGGCTCTTTTGCACATAGAGACCGGACTCCTTTTCCAAGGCATCCGGCACGTTTTGTGCCTGGCTGAAGAGCAGGTTTTCCATCGGTAAGATTTCCACCGAAGAAAGTACATCGCCGGCCAAAGCGCCCCGGCGGCCAATGACGAGCACGGCCTCCAGATTTTGCGGAAGCGGACTCAGGCGAACGACAAAGTCAAGCTCCTCCAGCTCCAGGGGAGACAGTCCCAGCGGCTGATACCCGAGAAAGGAAAGCAGCAGGCTGTCCGTTTTATTCCAGCCTGCAAGAGAAGC
>JALVES010000280.1 GCA_027030635.1 Saprospiraceae bacterium
TTTTATTCAGCATTATCGCGAGGGGATAGATGTTGATGAAGTTGAGCATTCGGAGATTACGGCCATGGATATTCACTTTAAGCAAGAGGAAAAGACAAGGGCGTCGGGCAAAGCGGAACTCCAGGCCGGTTCACTGCTGCGTTATTTTGCCAACATGGATGTGTTGAAAGTTAGCAAGGAGCGAGCCTATACGCTTTTCTTTCACAACAACAACGCTGCCGAAGAGGCGATTTCTGTTACGGATTTTATGCGTATGCAGGTTTCCTTGCAGGAAATGGCCGGTCAACTTGGAGCGCAAGGAGGTTTGCAGGGCAATATTGCAGAAAGCCTTTTTCCTCCTGAATTTCAATTGGGTGAAGACGTTGTGAATAGCAATGATGCTTTTTTGTCGGGCAATTGGTCTTTGCAATTTTCAGATAAAGCCAAATTGCGTTTTTCTTTGCTGGGTGTACGGCTGCAGCGCGAACGCGCATTTGTGTTGGACCGACAGATATTTATCACGGAGCAGCATTGGTCGGGGGAGGAAGTATCCTCTCAGCTTAGCTATATAAGTTCAGCACAGTTGCGTTGGGATTACAAACCCGGCGAAAAGTGGACGTGGTCTTTGCGTGGTGATTTGCAGGGCAGAGTTTTTGATCGAGAGACTTTACGGGCGTTTTCGGATACATCTTATGCGGGAGATATTAGCCATGGTCAACATGTATTGAAAGGGGCTTTTGCTTTTGGCTTGATTTCCAGGTATCAACGCAAGGAAGGCATCTCTTACAAATTTAAGCTGGATTTTGACAGAAAGCTCAGAAGGAGGCGGGATTTGTTTCAGCCTGAGGACAGCTTGTTTTTTTCTCCGCTTATGCTGATTCCGCCAGGTTTTTTTTATGAGCAATATTTGCCATTTGTGCAAAGACATGGAGCTTTCAGTGTAAAAAGGAATGCACATGTGGGGCATTGGAGATGGAGCGTGGGGGCGCTATCCGATTTGTTAGATGAGCGATTGATGGCTGATGTCTTTATCCCACAGGGAGATGTGACTTCCAGACGTTTAACTTTTGGTGTCAGGCCTGAGTTTGTGCTGAGGTATGAATATGCTCATTGGGACTTGCAAATGAAACTCAAAGGCGGTTATAAGTTTATACGAGATGAAAAGGGAGGAGAAGAGAGCGGATTCTCTTTTTTTGCGCCATCTATGGAGATGCTTTGTTCTTATCTTATTAAACCGGAAGATCGAAACAATCGGCTTAATTTTTCCTGGCGTTATTCCAGGGATGTAGCCTCTTATGAAGAAAGCAATGGATATCTTTTGATGGGCGATACGCGCAGTTTGCTTCGGGCCAATCTCTCTTTGGGGCAGACTCCGCGCGATGTTCATCGCTTTGGGTTGTTTTATATGCACATGAAATTGCCATATCGGTTTTTAATTTTTTCGTTGGGATATACGCACAAGGCCCCGGACTTTGTGGAGCAGTACGAATTTTATGACCAATATTGGATGTTGAGTTACTCGCCTTATTCTCTTGCAGAACAGGTCGTCTCCTTGAATTTAAATTATCGGGATAAATTGCCTGTCGGAATTTCGCAAAATACAACGCTTTATCTGTCGTCAAACTATTTTGGCCTCTTCTCTGCAGCGGGAGTGTATGGCAGGGGAAATGCGTTGCAGGCAGGGCTGAAAGTGAATTTGAACAGGTACTTTTTGGGCAAAAAAGTTAAATGGAGCGTTTTTTATAGTCTGAACAGTATTTTGTCTTCTTCTTTTTCTTTGTACAGTAAAGGGAATGTACAGCATCAGACAGGTTTTGATTTGACATTTTCCATTGGGACAAAGTGGCGTCTCGACTTAACAGCTACGCATTCTTTTAGAAATGTTTCGAGCTTCAGAGGAGCTTTGACAGATGTCAATTTAGATATGGAATATGCGTTGAAAAAAGGATGGCACTTTATTTTTCACGGGCGTGGAATTAACCGATTGAACTCGCGCACCTTTTTTTACGTGGAGCAGACAGAAAATTATCTGGACTACAAGTCTTATCAGACTTATCCGGGGTATGTGGGACTGGGAGTCCGAAAAGATTTTTAACTGATCAGTGATACTTCTCCACTTCCAGGCGCATTTGATGGAGTTCGGCCAGTTCTATGGGTTGGCGGGAGAGTAGTTTTTGGTAGCGCAGCAGGGCGCGGAAGTCGCGCAGGCGTTCGGCATACCACTCGTAGAAGATGCCGGCGGGGATGAGGCTGGCGAAGTAGAGCCAGGCGCTGAGTTCGTAGCCATGCCAGGCGATGGAGAGCGGCGCCCATTTGGCGAAAGCCCATATCTGTAAAGCGTAAAAAAGGGGGAAGGCGATGAGGGCTATGCCGAATTTATAAGTGGGGTCGTAGGAAGGGTCCTGGTTGAGTTTGCGGCTGAGGCGGCAGAGGGTGGTAACGGGCAGGAGGTTGTTGAGCCAGCCGTAGAGGGCGGGGAGGGCGCCGAGCAGCAGCAGGAGCATGTTGGCGGGTTTGATGTGTTGACGAAGCAGGGCGCGGTGGTTGATTTGCCATTCGCGCAGGCGCTGCTCATAATTTTTCATCGTTTGCCGAAAGGCAGACCATTGCTCAGCGCTTTGATCGCGCAGGCGGTGCCATTTTTTTAGGGCTTGCTGAAGTTTGAAAAATTCTTCTTTGGGGCTGAGCTGTTTTTTCCCGCGCACGATTTCGCGGGCCAGGGGGATGAGCTCTTCTTCTTCCTCATCGCGGGTGTCGAGCAGGAGTTGCCCCATTTGTTTTTGGAGCTCATCGGTATAGGCCCGGACGGCGGCACGGGGGTTTTCGAGGTATTGCTGTTGATAGGGCGCGAAAGGCAGCGGCTCGCCGATGTTGAGAAAGAGGCGGGAGCGGAATTTGCGGGTGTTGTCGTAGTTGAGGCCGACGGGTTGCAGGACGAGATCGAGTTGGAAGTCGTGTTCGGCTTCGGTTTGGAGGCCGATGCGGGCGGCGCCGGTTTTGAGTTTTCGGAGGTGGTATGCGGGCAGGCTGGTGCTTTCGGGGGCGATGAAGAGGCAGCCCCCTTCGGCGAGGAATTGGCGGGCTGCGGCGAAGGACTGTTCGTTTTGAAGAGGCTTTCCGCCGGTGTCTTCGTAGCGCTGTACGGGGATGCAAAAGAAAGTGCCGAAAAACCATTTGCCGAAAGGCGAGGCAAAGAGGCCGGCATTGGCGAGGAAGTACACGGGCCGTGGCATGACGGCAGCGGCATTCAGCGGGTCGAGTATGGTGGCGGGGTGGTTGGCGGCGAGGATGCAGGGGCCGCGTTTGCGCAGGTGTTTTTTGCCCTGTATCTGCGTGCGCCGGTGGTAGAGCCGCAGGCCCGGCTTGAGCACGATTTTGAAGAGGTAGAAGGCGAAGTACATGAGGATTTTCATGGGGTAAAAATAGGTTTTTTTGTGGGTGGACAAAAGAAATGGAGAGACAAACAAAAAACGTATCTTTGCGGCCATGTACAGAACGCATACTTGTGGAGAGCTGCGCATGCAGCACGTAGGCAGCACCGTAACGCTTAGCGGATGGGTGCAGAGTCGTCGGAATCTCGGCGGTGTAACTTTTATTGACCTGCGCGATCGCTATGGCATCACGCAGTTGTATTTTGATGAGGCTACCGATGCAGCTTTGCGCGAACGGGCCGGTAAACTGGGGCGTGAATTTGTCGTGCGGGTGGAAGGCGAGGTGCGCGAGCGTGCCAGTAAGAATCCGGACCGCCCGACCGGAGATGTGGAGGTGGTGGTGCAGAAACTGGAGGTGTTGAACGAATCGAAACTGCCGCCCTTTACCGTTGAAGACGAGACCGACGGGGGAGATGAACTGCGCATGAAATACCGCTATCTCGACATCCGGCGCAATCCGGTGAAGGAGAAGCTCATTTTTCGGAGCCGGGTGGCCATAGAGACGCGCAAGTATTTGGCGGAGCAGGGTTTTATTGAGGTGGAGACGCCTTTTCTCATCAAGAGCACGCCGGAGGGAGCGCGGGATTTCGTGGTGCCCAGTCGCATGCATCCCGGGCAGTTTTACGCTTTGCCGCAGTCGCCCCAGACCTTTAAGCAGTTGCTGATGGTGGCAGGCATGGACAAGTACTTTCAGATTGTGAAGTGCTTCCGCGATGAAGACCTGCGGGCCGATCGGCAGCCGGAGTTTACGCAGATTGACTGCGAGATGAGCTTTGTTACGCAGGAAGAGATACTCAACACTTTTGAGGGGCTGACGAAGCACCTCTTTAAGGAGATTTTGCAAGTTGACTTGCCCGACTTCCCGCGCATGACGTATGACGAGGCCATGCGGCGCTTTGGCTCCGACAAGCCGGATTTGCGCTTTGGGATGGAGTTTACGGAATTGAACGATTTGGTGAAAGACAGCGGCTTTGTCGTCTTTGATTCGGCAGAGTTGGTGGCAGGCATTTGTGTGCCCGCTCAGGCGGCTTCTTTTTCCAATAAGGACATCAAGAAATTGACGGAGTGGTTACAGCGCCCGCAGATTGGTGCGAAGGGCATGGTGCATGTGAAGTTCAATGAAGATGGCAGCGTGAAGTCGTCGGTGGGCAAGTTCTTCAGCGATGAGCAACTGAAGGCCTGGGGTGAGCGCTTTGGCGCCAAGCCCGGGGACATTCTCTTCATTTTGGCCGGTGAGGCCGAGAGTACCCGCAAGCAGCTCAGCGAGTTGCGTCTGGAAATGGGGCGGCGCTTTGGCCTGATGAAGGAGGGCGATTTCAAGCCTCTGTGGGTGGTGGATTTTCCGCTGCTCGAGTGGGATGAGGAGAGCGGACGTTTTCACGCCATGCATCATCCCTTTACTTCGCCAAAGCGGGAGGACATGCAGCGGATGTTGGAAACCGATATGCACGAGGCGCGTCCGGAGGATTTTCTGGATTTGCGGGCCGATGCCTACGATTTGGTGATTAACGGCGCTGAAATTGGCGGGGGCTCCATTCGTATTCACGACCGAGCTTTGCAGGAGAAAAATTTCCAGTTGCTGGGCTTCAGCGATGAGGAGGCCCGCGAGCAGTTTGGTTTTCTCATGGGCGCTTTTGAATACGGCGCTCCGCCGCATGGAGGCATTGCCTTTGGTTTTGACCGTCTGTGTGCCGTGATGCAGGGGCAGCAGAGCATACGCGACTTCATTGCGTTTCCGAAGAACAATCAGGGGCGCGATGTGATGATTGACGCTCCGGCGCCCATTGCTGCGGAGCAGTTAGAGGAATTACACATTGCCATAGCCAAAGGAGCCGGAGAAGAGGCTTAGAGCAACTTTTGAGCCGGTCGGAGCGTTATGGCAGCGCATTTATTGTGGTCATAAACGACCACACCACTTAATAAATACTATTGGATGAAAACGATTAAGATTCTTTCTTTTCTGTTGTTCTTTTTGGGCAGCGTGAGCATGGCTGTGGCTCAGAAGATGGGCTACACAAATTCAGCAGCTATTTTGGTAGAGATGCCGGAAGTGAAACAGGCCGATTCGAACTTGCAGGCTCTGCAAACGCAGTTGGAAAACGAAGGCAAAAAGAAGGCCGAGGCTTTTCAGGCTGCCTATGAGAAGTACATACAGGACGTACAAGCCGGTTTGCTCAGCGCTGTGGAAGACCAAAAGCGCCAACAACAACTCCAACAAATGCAGCAGGAACTTCAGGCCTTTGAACAGCAGGCTTATGAAAAACTCGCAAAGAGGCGCGAAGAGCTGTACGCCCCCATACTCGAAAAGCTCCAAAATGCCATTGATGCGGTAGGTAAAGAAAATGGCTATGCCTTCATCTTTGATGTGAGTACGCTCAATTTCATCCTCTTTGCCGAGGAGGCGGATGATGTTACGGCGCTTGTTAAGGGGAAGTTGGGGATGTGAGGCGGTTGTCTGTTGTCTGTTGTCTGTTGGTGAAATTGGTTGAATCGGGGAAATCGGTGAAATCGGGGGGGCGCGGTTGCATTTGTTTCGTGTTAAAGAATGTCGAACAAGGAATGTCGATTGGAGATTTTGGGAGTGTGTGAATTTTTAATTGTGAGAATTTCTATATTTTATCATTGTAGAGACGCAATGCATTGAGACGCAATGCATTGCGTCTCTACAATGATAAAATTCATATCCTACCCCTTCTTCTTCATCCATTCGGAGACGTCTTTTTTGCTTAGGAGGCCTAAGAGGGTATTGCCCTGGAAGACGGGCAGGGATTCGCTGCGGGTGCGGTGGAGTTTTTGGAGGGCGGTGAGGAGGTTGTCTTCCGGGAGGAGGCGGCCGGGCCAGGGGAGGAGGTAGTTGTTTAGGGGGGTGTTTTGGGCTTCGGCTTCTTCGGGGATTTGCTGCCATTTGAATTGGCCTATGGCGAGGCCTTCATCGTTGAGGACGGGGAGGCTGTCGGTTTGCGTTTGGCGGAGCAGGGCGCGGGCTTCGGCCAGGGTGTTGTTTACCGAAAGGTGAAAGAGAGAAGGTTTCATGAGGTTGCCGGCGGTTTCGCTTCGCAGGCGCTCGTATTCGTAGAGGTCGCGGTATTCTTTGGCCGCGGTGATGATGACGAAAGTGCCGATGAAGATGAGGCCCCAGTGACCGATTTTAAACCCGATGAGGATGAAGCTCAGGCCGGCCAGTTGCCCGATGCGGGAGGCTATGCGTGTGGCGCGCAGGCGCGTCGTGCGGAGGTTGAGCAGGGCGCGGAGGATGCGTCCGCCATCCATGGGGAAGGCAGGGAGCAGGTTAAAGAGGGCGAGCACGATGTTGAAGACGAGCAGGGCGGGCGGCCAGTAGCGCAATACGGCGGAGAGCCGGTTTTCCACTTCGGGGGCCTTGCTGAAAAAGGAGTCGGTGATGCTGTGAAATTCTGGCGTGAAGAAGTACCAGACCGGCACAGCCAGCAAGGCCACGATGACGACATTGACCAGCGGGCCGGCGATGGCGATGGCCAGTTCGTGAGCGGGTTTGGAGGGCAGGCCCTGCAGGCGTGCGATGCCTCCGATGGGCGTGAGCAGAATGTCTTGCGTGCCTATGCCGTAATGGCGCGCCATGAGTGCATGGCCGTATTCGTGCATGACTACGCAGGCAAAGAGCGAGCCGATGAAAAGAGCATTCCAGAGCATCAAAATCCAGGAAAAACCTTCCTCTGCCCGGCTCAAGGCAAAAGCCGCCGGCAGCAAGAGACCGAAGGTCCAGTGCAGACGCAAAGGGATGCCTCCAAAGCGCGCTATTTGCAGGGATGTTTTCATCTTAGGATGTTCTGCCTGATAAAGAAACGGCTGAAGCCGGAGAGTGTTTTTGCAGATGTCCTGATTTTGTTTTACCTTTGGGGAAAACAAAAGTATGAAATTTCGCTTGTTCTTTATCGGGCTGTCCTTTTTTAGCTTTGTTTTGCTCCGGGCTCAAAGCCACCCCAAGGACGAGTGGGGGAATGTCTCCCCCGAAGAATTGAAAATGACCGTCTATGAACCCGACACTTCTGCCGGAGCTGTGGTGTTGCTGGATAAGGGGGAGATAGTCATAGATTTTGAGTGGGAATATCCGGAAGTGGTCTTTAGACACTACAGGCGCATTAAAATCTTAAAACCTTCGGGCTTTAAGCGGGGTAATGTGTCTATTCTATATCGCAAGAGCTGGCGATGGGATGAAAATCTGACGGGCTTAAAGGCTCAGGTTGTCATGCCCTCGGGGAAGATTATCCCTGTGCCGAGATCTGCCATTTTTACCGATGAAATTACAGAGTATATCCATGAGAAAAAAATTGCCTTTCCCAATGTAGATGAAGGCGTTGTCCTGGAGTATTACTATACTGTGCGTTCGAAGAGTTTTAGAAATTTACATGAGTGGTATTTTCAGGATTATATTCCGGTGGTACATAGCGAGCTTACTGTAGCTATACCCGAATATATGGAGTATCTGATGTTGTATCAAGGGGCTAAGCCATTAAAGAAACTGAAGTGGGAGGAAAAAAAAGAGATGTATTTTATTGAAGCTCAGGGGGAAGTGCCGGATTTAAAGCTCGCCCGTTCTCTGGTTACGGCAGATTTTGGGATAAATAATTTTGTCTTTACGCTGAGAAATATCCCTGCTTTTCAGCCTAATCCATCTCTTATTACGACGGCTAGAGATTACATCGCACATATGCGTTTTCAGTGGAGTGCTTTATACAATCCTATAACTGACAAGGTTTATCACCTCATGAGCAGTTGGAAGGATTTGGGCAAACATTTATATGCTCAGGAGGAGTTCGGCAGAGATATTTTCCCCGGGTTTTATCCTCCGGAAATGGAAGTTGCTTTGCAGGAGCCATTGAGCAAGGCACAGACAGCGCGGGATACTTTTGAGGCTGTATGGGAGTATTTACAAAGACATATCCACATGTCGAAAGGCAGTGGATATGGTTATTGGATGGATGAGGGGCCTAAAAAACTGTTTAAGAAGAGCAAAAGTCATGCCGGAGCTCAGAACATGATGTTGATTGGCGCTTTGCGGCATTTGGGTTATGAGGCTTGGCCGGTATTGATCAGCACCCGTTCGCATGGGACTGTGTATAAGGAATATCCCTTTGACAATCAATTCAACCACGCAGTAGCCCTCGTAAAACTGGGCCGGGATTCCGTCTTTGTGGATCTGAGCACCTCTTTCCACCCGCCCGGATATTTGCCGGTGGACATGCTGAACCGCTACGGCTACCTGATTGACGAGGAAGGGGGTCGCTGGGTGGACATTCCGGCGCCTCGTTCGGAGGAGATTTTTATAGGCGATTTTTATATAGATGAGGAGACTTTAGACCTTTACGGCAGTCTGGATTGTCATTTCAGGGGATACGCTGCTTTTGATCAGCTCAAAGCGGTTCTCAAAGAGAGTGATCCTGAGGCGTATTGGGCGCGTTGGTTGCAGAGCAAGTATCCCGATGCGGAAATAGACTCCGTGGCCTTTGAAGAGCCGGAGCGTTTTGCCGAGCGCATGTCGGTCAGGTTTTACGTGCGCTTTCCGGAGATGGTGGAGGAGCTTGGCGACATGTGGTCCGTGCCCTTTATATCGCCGGCAGAGTTGGATGAGAATCCCCTCAGGGCAGAGGAGAGCAAGGTAGATATTTCCCTGGCCTATCCCTTCAAGGAAAAAACCATCATGGACCTGCATTTGCCGGAAGGCATGGAGATCGTTTCCGTGCCGGAGTCCGTCAAAATCAATTTGCCCAATCGGGGCGGGCGCGCGCTCTGCATTGTTACTGCCGGCGGAGGCAAAATCAAGCGCATGGAGACGCTGCAAGTGAATCAGACGGAATTTACGCCCGAAGAGTATGGCTCCTTGAGGGACTTTTTCAGCTTGTATTTTGATCGGGATGCAGAGCCCATTTTGTTGAGGTAGGGGGCAGGCTGTGCCTTGGTTGTTTTACCTGTTCAATCGCTTTTATTCATTTCACGCTAAGACGCTAAGAACTTCTTTCCTCTGTGATTCTCTTTTAGCGACACAAAGCGATTTCCTCTCATCGTGAGAATTAAAGACGCTAAGAAGTCCGTATTCATGCATGATTGGGTTATGCTCATCACGCTCATCACGCTCATCACGTTCGTTACGTTCATCACGTTCGTTACGTTCGTTACGTTCGTTACGTTCGTTACGTTCATCACGTTCATCACACCAAAACCAACGATACACGATACACGATAAACGCTAAACCCGCCCCCCCAATTCCACCGATTTCCCCGCTTTCACCGATTCAGCCAATTTCACCAACCGATAACCGACAACGGACAACCGACAACTTTCCCAAATTTTCCCTATCTTTGCCCCGATGAATTGCCAAATGACGAACACGGCCACGTATTTTACTTATTACTTTTATGGTA
>JALVES010000281.1 GCA_027030635.1 Saprospiraceae bacterium
TGGGTTGCTCCGGGCGTGTATCTGTACGTTTTTTCGGTGAGGTATCTGAATGGCCGGACTGAGGTTTTTTCGGGAGATGTGGTGGTGTTTAGGTGAGGGAGGAATGGCAGATACAGAGCGGTGAGTCAGCGAAGCTGACTCACTCATTCTGTATCTACATCCCCGGCAGTTTAGGCATGCCCATGCCTCCTTTGCTCATTTTGTGCATCATTTTGCGCATTTGTTCGAACTGTTTGACGAAGGCGTTGATTTCGTGTACGCTGCGGCCGCAGCCTTTGGCGATGCGTTTTTTGCGATTCATGTTGAGCAGCTCGGGTTTGGCGCGTTCTTCGGGGGTCATGGATTGGATGATGGATTCTACTTTGGCGAAAGCCGAGTCGTCTATGTCTAAGTTGCGGGTGAGTTTGGCCATGCCGGGGATCATGCTCATGAGGCTTTTGAGGTCGCCCATTTTTTTGATTTGCTGGATTTGGGAGTAGAAGTCGTTGAAGTCGAATTTGTTTTTGCGGATTTTCTTTTCGAGGCGTTTGGCTTCTTCTTCGTCGAATTGTTGCTGGGCGCGTTCTACCAGGCTGATGACGTCGCCCATGCCGAGGATGCGCTGTGCCATGCGTTCGGGATGGAAGACATCGAGGGTGTCCATTTTTTCACCTGTGCTGATGAACTTGATGGGCTTGCCCACGGTGTATTTGACGGAGAGGGCGGCGCCGCCGCGGGTATCGCCATCGAGTTTGGTGAGCACGACGCCGTCGTAGTTGATGCGTTCGTTGAAGGCTTTGGCGGTGTTGACGGCGTCTTGTCCGGTCATGGAGTCCACGACGAAGAGGGTTTCTGTAGGCTGCACGGCCTCTTTGATGGCGGCGATTTCGCGCATCATTTCTTCATCTACGGAGAGGCGCCCGGCGGTATCTATGATGACCGGGTCGTGGTGATTTTCGCGGGCGTAGGCGATGGCCTTTTGGGCAATTTCTACGGGGTTTTTGTTCTCCGGTTCGGTATAGACATCCACGTTGATTTGGCCTGCCAGCACCTTTAACTGGTCAATGGCGGCGGGGCGATAGACGTCGGCTGCCACGAGCAGGGGGCGTTTGTGTTTTTGCGTTTTGAGGTAGTTGGCGAGTTTGGCGGAGAAAGTGGTTTTTCCCGACCCCTGCAGGCCTGCGATGAGCACGATGCCGGGTTTGCCCTGGATGTTGATGCCGACGGACTGGCCGCCCATCAGCTCGGTGAGCTCGTCGAGGACGATTTTCACCATCATCTCGCCGGGCTTGACGCTTTTGAGCACGTTGGCCGTGCCGAGGGCCTTTTCTTTGACCTTATCGGTAAATTCCTTGGCGATTTTGTAGTTGACGTCGGCAGCTACCAGTGCGCGCCGGATCTCCTTGACAGAGCCGGCTATGTTGACTTCCGTGAGCTTATGCTGGCCTTTGAGCGTCTTAAAGGCGCCTTCAAGGCGGTCGGTCAGTGTGTTGAACATGCTTTGGTGTGTTTTTTACCTCAGAGAGCTTTGCAGGCTTTTATGGCCCGGATTACTTTTCCTATGAGGAAATTTCCCGCAAAGATAAGAATAATGGTTCATTATCAATTCTCCATTTTCCATTATCCATTCTAAGAGGTCGGCTCGGGCTCTTCCTTCGTCGGCTCGGGGATCCTCCTTCGTCGGCTCCCCGATCCTTTTATTGGTTCATTCTCCATTCTCCATTTGAAAATACATTCTTTGTTTTTTTAAAAAAGTGTTTATCTTTAAGCCGTCATTAGGGTTGGTTTTTATTTGGTATTTTCGGAAATGTCTCCCCCCTTTACTCCCATGAGCACAAAGGATGCAAAACGTTTTTTTTTACTAAAAACTGACTTATGAATATGACAACCAAGCTATTGCTATGGCTTATCCTGGTACTTCTTCTGGGGTGGTTGTGGTTTGGTCCCTGGTACTGCTGCTGGCAGCAGTGGCTCTGCCCTGACTGTGTGAAGGGCGCAGGTACGGAGGAACAAATCGGAGCCCTTGAAGGAGAGCAGGAAGGAGCCCTTGCCATGCACGCACCCATAGAGTTTCTGTGGAATGCTGCAGAAGCGCAGACCTATGAAGGCTGGGATTCCCTGAAGAGCAGCATTGTTGCCGGTTTGGCGGACAACAAGGTGCTGGAAATCACCGGCTTGTACTGGGAGGGAGAAGAAGCTCCGGATACTTTTGCGACCATGGGATTTGCCCGTGCAGCAGCCGTCAGGGCTTTGCTTGCGGATGCCATTCCCGTGGGGCAAATGGAGCTCAAATCTCAACGCCAGGATGGTGCGGTGGATAAGGAGGCGCCTTTGCAGGCCTTCTCTTACCGTTGGAAGGAAGTGGTGGCCGAGGCTGAAGAGGCTCCTGCCGAGCCCGCTGTGGAGCAGATTTCCACGGAGCGCGTATTGTTCCGCTTTGCCACCAATTCGGCCAATCCGAAAAATGTGGATGCCGACATCAAGGCCTATCTCGACAAAGTTGCCGAGCGCGTCAGGAAGACCGGCGAGAAAGTCATTCTCATCGGGCATACGGACAATGTCGGCAGCGACAAGCTCAACCAAAGGCTGGGCCGCAAGCGGGCAGAGGCCGTGCGCAAGATGCTCAGGAAGCGGGGTGTGCCCTCTGCACAGATCGAAGTGCAATCCATGGGCTCTAAAGACCCCGTAGCTTCGAACAGCACAGAGGCCGGGCGCGCCGAGAACCGCCGCGTGGAGCTGAAGATCGAGAAGGAGTAAGCGGCTGCATTGGAAGTCTCATCTTGCGGGGAATGGCATTTGACGAAAGTCTTCTTTCTAACAAAAAAACGATTGAACCATGTTATACGAAACCCTTTTTCTGGATGCTTCTGCTGCGGCCTGCACGGCTTGCTGGTGGAAACTTCTCGCCCTCTTTCTCGGGGCGCTTTTGCTGGGCCTCTTGCTCGGTTATATTTTGTGGCATCGCTTTAAGGCCCTGGTAGATGGGCTGCGGGCGGAAAAAGAACAGCTGAACGGCTCGATCATTGACCTCAAAACGGAGATAGATACCCTGAAGTATCAATACGATGAAGCCAGCAAGGAAAACAGCTCGCTGAAATCGTCTCTCGGCCGGTGCGAGGCCGACAAGGCCGTGTTGGAAGCCAAGCTGGCCAAGTGTGAGGCGTCGCTGGCTGCAGGCGGAGGCGATGCCGGCGCTTCGGGCATTGTGGCTGCCGCAGGCATGAGCGGAGTTGCCGAAGCCGAAACTAAAGCCGAAGGCTATGCCTCGGTCTTTGCTTCCGACAATCTGCAAATCGTCGAAGGCATAGGGCCCAAGATCGAGCAACTGCTCAAGGATGCAGGTATTCGCACCTGGGGAGACCTGGCCTTTGCCGACCTGGGACGTCTGCAAAAGATATTAGACGATGCAGGCCCGCGCTACCGCATGCACAACCCCAAGTCGTGGAGCGAGCAGGCGCGTATGGCTCACGAAGGCAAGTGGGAGGAACTCATCCATTACCAGAAATTCTTAGACGCCGGTCGCGAAGACCAGGGTGATTTTGAGACGCCTTCCAAGGTCGAAAAAATGTACATCAAGGCCATGGGCTTTGCCGCGGCCAAAGAAACCGACCTGAAGGTGATCGAAGGCATAGGCCCCAAGATCGAGCAATTGCTCAAGGCCGATGGCATCAACACCTGGGCGGATTTGGCGAAAGCCTCTGTAGAACGCCTCCAGGGCATACTCGACAAGGCCGGAGAGCACTATCGCCTGGCCGATCCGGGTACCTGGCCGCAGCAGGCAGCACTGGCCGCAGCAGGCAAGTGGGGTGAACTGAAAGCCTATCAGGACCAACTCAAGGGCGGCAAGTAAGCTCCATAGAGATAATCTTCTCACAAGCGAAGGAACCGCAGGGTTTCTTCGCTTTTTTGATTACCTTTGCCGCGATTTTTGCATAGGACAACAACTCATGGATAGGAACACCATCATAGGCTTTTTGCTGATCTTTGCCGTCTTGATTGCATGGCAGCAGTACAACAAGCCCATACAGGAAGCCCGTTTGGCCGAAGCCCGCAGACAGGATTCGCTCGCGCAGTTGCAGCAACAGGACAGCCTGAACAGCAAAGAACTCGATGCCTTCCGCCGGCAAATGCCGCCGGAAGAAGCCGAAGCAGGCGATGGCTCTGCCACGGAGGCTGCTGCGGCTACAGAAAGCAATGAAGGCCACGGCATGGATGCCGCTTACGGCCCTTTTGCCGGGGCTGCCGAGGGCATCGAAAAAGAACAGGTACTCGAAAACGACCAGGTGCGCATTACCTTTACCAACAAGGGCGGGCGCATCAAGTCCGTAGAGCTGCTCCAATATCAGCGCGTGGTGGTGGATGAAAAGCACAAGGAACACAAAGAGCCGCTCATCCTGATGGCCAATCCCCAAAATCGCTTTTCTTACGAGTTGCAAGTGCCCGCAGCAGCCAACAAGTTCATCCGTACAGAAGACCTTTTCTTTGAAGGGCAATTGGAAGGGCGCAGCCTGATCTTTAGGGCTTATGCCGACAGTGCAAAGTATTTTGAACAGAAATACACCCTGCCCGAAACCGGCTTTGACCTGCAATACGAACTGAGCTGGAAAGGGCTGGAAGACATCGTCTCTCCTTCACAGGATATGCTGTCTCTGATGTGGATCAACTACCTGCCCAAATTGGAGAAAAGCGTTCGTTACGAAAAGACTTACTCCACCATTTACTACAAGCCTTTGGGAGAAGATGTGGAGCATCTGTCTTACATGAAAGACGACCGCCAGACTTCTGAGGGCAGGCCGGTGGAGTGGGTGGCGCATAGCAACCAGTTTTTTCAAAGCAGCCTGATAGGCCGGGAAGAAGCCTTCTCCTTTGGCGAGTTTGCCGTTATGGATTTGCCGGAAAAAGCCGACTACCTCAAAAAGTGTGAAACCAGGCTGGATATCCCCTTCAAAGGGAAGCAGGGCTTTTCGATGAGCTGGTACATCGGCCCCAATGACTTTGACATTCTGCAAGCCCATCAACGGGATTTGGAGTACACCGTGGCCTATGGCAGCAGCATACTCGGCACCATCAACCGCTGGATCATTCGTCCGATTTTTAATTTTCTTTCTTCTTTTGTGGGCTCCATGGGGCTGGCTATTTTTCTGCTGACGCTGATCGTCAAGTTGACGCTCTATCCTTTGGCGTACAAGATGCTCTATCAGCAATCCAAAATGGCGGCTCTGAAGCCCGTTATAGAGAAAGTCAAGGAGCGCTTCAAAGACGACCCCCAACAGCAGCAGGTAGAGACCATGAAGTTGTACCAGGAGTACGGAGTCAACCCCCTCGGGGGCTGCCTGCCGACGCTCTTGCAGATGCCCATTTGGATCGCGCTGTATCGCTTCTTTCCGGCAGCCATTGAATTTAGGCAGAAGGGCTTCCTCTGGGCTACGGACCTGTCCTCTTACGATGTGGCCTTTGCTCTGCCCTTTAACATACCCGCCTACGGAGATCACGTGAGTTTGTTTACCCTGCTTTGGGTGATAACGACCATTGTCTATACCTACTACAACTCCAAACACATGGACATGTCGGCCAATCCGGCCATGAAATACGTGCAGTACTTCATGCCCGTCATGTTCCTGTTCTTCTTCAACAACTATGCCGCCGGCCTGACGGTCTATCTGCTCTTCAGCAACATCCTAAACATCGCGCAGACGGTCATTACCAAAAACTACATCGTGGACCAGGAGAAAATCAAGCGGGAGTTGGAGGCCGCCAAAGCCAAGCCCAAAAAGAAGGGCGGCTTCCGCGAACGCCTGCAAAAAGCCCTGGAAGAACAACAACGCATAGCCGAACAACAGAAGAAGAAAAAGAAGAGGTGAAAATAAAAAAGGGCTGCATAGCAGCCCTTTTTTATTTATCGCGCCTCCGTAACAAACCCCTTAATCCTGTAATTCTTATACAAATTCTTCCGGTAAACTTCTGCTTCTTCCCGCGTTTTGCGCAGGCCGAGCAGCAGTTTGTAGCGGGTGGGGCCGTTGGGGGCGGTTTCCATTTTGAGGTAGATGTCTTTGAAGCCTCTGCTCTGCAAGTGGGCAATTTCCTTCATGGCGTTGTTGAAATCGGAGTAAACGGCTACCTGGGTGGCGAAGCCACCGGAGGAAGTGGTGATTTGAATGTGGTAGAAGCCGTTGCCTTCTTTATAGGTGGAAGGAGTGAGCGGGGGTTCTTGCGGCGCAGGCTTGGGTTTGCTGTTGTTTGCGGTTGTAGCCTTATCGGATGAGGAGTTGGGCGTCGTTACTTTTTTTCTTTCGGCAGTTGAGGATGAGGCAGCCGGTTTGGAAGAGCTTTTGGCGGGGTCGGTTTTTTCGTATTCCTGAGGCGTTTCTTCTCTGTTGGGCTTGGGCTTTGAAGTAGCTTGAGGCTTGGGTTTTTCTTCTTCGGCCTTGGGGGGGACGGGCTTATAGACCTCTACTTTAACTTTGACGACGCCGTCTTTCAGCATGCCCAGCTCTTTGGCTGCTGCTTTGGAGACATCTACAACGCGCCCGCTGACATGAGGGCCGCGGTCGTTGACGCGCACGACCACAGATTTTTGATTGTCTAAGCGGGTTACTTTGAGGAGGGTGCCAAAAGTGTAGGTCCTGTGAGCACAGGTCATTTTCCCCTTGTCGTACTTTTCGCCGCTGGCAGTCTGGCGGCCCTGAAACTTATCGGCATAGTAGGAAGCCATGCCGATTTCCTGGCTGGAAGCAGCCTGAGAAGCGCTCAAAAAGAGCAAAATGAGCAGTGGAGTGAAGAGTATTCTTTTCATCTTGTTGTGGTTTTTGTGTTGGAACGTAAAAATCATTGTCAAAAGTACTTGTTTTTTTGATAATGGTTTTTTCTATGGCTTAAAACTTTCCCCTGCAATAGGGGTTTAGTATGGGAAACAGCAGACGTCATGAGCAAGCACGGCAGGGTATTGGTCGCCATGAGCGGAGGCATTGACAGCACGGTTACGGCCATGTTGATGCACGAGCAGGGCTATGAAGTGGTGGGCATCACCATGAAAACCTGGGATTATGCCAATGTGGGCGGCAGTAAGAAGGAGACGGGTTGCTGCAGCTTAGACTCCATCAACGACGCCCGCCAGGTGTCGGTGGACATGGGCTTTCACCACTTCATCGTGGATATACGCGAGGAATTTGGCGATTACGTCATCGAAAATTTTATAGACGAATACCTCGCCGGTCGCACGCCCAACCCCTGCGTGCTTTGCAATACCCACATCAAGTGGAGCGCCCTGCTCAAACGGGCCGATGCGCTCGACTGCGAGTTTATTGCCACGGGGCACTACGCCCGCATCAAGGAAGAAAACGGCCGCTACTTCATCTCCAAAGCCGCCGACCCACTGAAAGACCAGTCGTATGTGCTCTGGGGCCTGGGGCAGGAAAACCTGCGCCGCAGCCGCTTCCCCCTCGGAGGCATGACCAAGACGGAGGTGCGTCGCCTGGCGAAGGAGTTTGGCTATGAGGAGCTCTCCAAAAAGGGGGAGAGCTACGAAATTTGCTTTGTGCCCGACAACGACTACCGCAGTTTTCTCAAGCGGCAGGTGCCGGGCCTGGAGGAAAAACTCAAAGGCGGCAAGTTCGTCAACACCAAAGGCGAAGTGCTGGGCGAGCACCAGGGCTATCCCTTTTACACCATCGGCCAACGCAAGGGCCTGGGCATCGCGCTGGGCTACCCCGCTTTTGTCCTCGAGATTCATCCCGACACCAATACCGTCGTGCTCGGCACCGAGGAGGAGTTGGTGCGCAACGGCATGACCGTCGGGCAACTCAATCTCCAGAAGTACCCGCATTTGCCATCCCTGACGGGAGACGGGCAGCAAGGCACAGAAGCCCTCACCAAAATCCGCTATCGGGATCCGGGGGCTTTCGCCAAACTCTACCAGCGCTCCGAAGACGAAGTGCGCGTAGAATTTCAGGGCCACGTCAAAGGCGTCGCCCCCGGGCAGTCGGCCGTGTTTTACGAAGGCGACGACCTCATTGGCGGCGGCATCATCCTCTTTTCATCATTTGGCGAAAGCCAAAAGAGGCCGTAGCTTTGTAGTATGAGATATGCGATATTTTTATTGGCCTTTTTTTTGTGGTCTTGCAAGCCGCAGCCCGATGATTTTCTGCCCGAAGATCAGAGCGATTATTTTCCGCTGGCAATCGGGCAGGAGCGGGTCTATGAGGTGGATTCCATCGTCTTTGACCTGAACGCTGCCCAGAGGGTGGATACGGCACACTTTTTTTGGAAGGAGGTCGTCAGCGATACTTTCCGCGATGCTGCGGAGGCGCTTTGGTACACTGTGGAGCGCTATCGCCGCGATGCAGATACCCTTCCCTGGGTTTTTGTGCAGCAAATGGCCGCTTCGCAAAGCGAAGGGCGCGCCCTTTGGCAGGAAGACAATCTGCGCTTTATCAAACTGGTTTTCCCCTTTGATGAGTTTACCTTTTGGGATGGCAACGCCTACATCCCCCAAGGCGCAGATATCGTGGTAGGAGGGGAGACACTGGAGGCCTTCGACAATTGGAGCTACCGCATCGAGGCTCTGATGGAGACCGATACGGTGCAAAATCGCATTTACGGGCAGGTCGTCCGCGTGCGCGAAGCTGCCGAGGAGAACCTCATCAGCCTGAGGCAGGCGCAAAGCCGGTATGCCCGCGGCATCGGCCTTATCCGGCGCGAGTGGACCATCCTCGACACCCAGCAATTGGACGAGAGCATCCCCTGGGAGGAGAAGGCCGAAAAGGGCTTCATCCTGCGTCAATGGCTGATTGACACCAACTTTTGAGCCATGAGGATGCTGCGCGAGGAAGACCTGGTAGAAATCGGCCAAACGGGCAAGACCTATGGCCGCGAAGGCGCTCTGAAACTGAGGGTGGAGGAGTTTTACCTGCCGTATCTGCTCCAGACCCGCTTTGCTTTTGTGAAGCTCGATGGCGGCTTCGTCCCCTACGCCATAGAATGGGTTGAACTGACCGAGCCGCCCCGCCTGAAGTTGGCGATTTTCAACAGCCCGGAAGAAGCGCTGCGCCTCGTCGCCCGCCCCCTGGCCCTGTTGCGAAAAGACGTGCCCCTTACCGCCCTGCCCTCCGCCGGCCTGCGCTACGGCTTCCTCAAAGATTTTGAACTGCACGGCAAGCGCGAAGGCACCATCGGCCTCATCGCCGAAGTGCGCAAATACCCCAGGCAGGAAATGGCCGTCCTCCTCAGAGGAAAAGACCGGGAAGAACTCCTCATCCCCCTGCACGAACAACTCATCGTAGAAATTGACAAACCCAATCGGAAAGTGCTTATGGATTTGCCGGAGGGGCTGGTTGGGGAGTTGACAGTTGACGGTTGACAGTTGTCGGTTGTCGGTTGAAACGGTGAAAGCGGTGAAAGCGGTGAAATTGGTGAAATTGGTGAAGTCTGAGGAATTGGTTGTTTGCTGTCAGTTGAAGCGGTAAAATCGGTTGGAACCCCAGAAGGGTAATACCTTGGTAGCATTATTACGCGCATTTTATAAAAGCCCCGTAGGGGCGACACAGACCTAAAATAAAAAATCCGTGAAATCCCATAATCTGTGTAATCTGTGATTCTGACGATGAACGTGATGAACGTGATGAGCGTAACGAACGTGATGAACGTAACTAACGCGACATGATAGAACGCGGGCTTCGGCAAGCCTGCCTGCTGCAGGCAGGCTCAGCCTGACAGATGACGCGGACTTCGGCAAGCTCAGTCTGACAGATGACGCGGGTTCCCGCGGGTTTTAAACCCGTTCAACTTGATATCCCGTTTTATGAGGCAACATGCAGCCGA
>JALVES010000282.1 GCA_027030635.1 Saprospiraceae bacterium
ATTGATCACGCCCACGCTCAAATCTGCAGGCTTGGTGAGCAAGGCCTGAATGCCGTAATTCCGCAGCTTCTGCACCATCTCAAATTTTCCGTGAATGAGATGTTGTGCATGCACGCGGGTGTAAATGCCCTCCACGTCTTCTACCGGACGCATGGCCAGCTCATCCACTTCGGTATTCTCAAAAAAGACCAAAAGCAACAGATGTCTTGCATTGATGCGTCGAAGGATGGGCAAAACCCTGTCGAGAGCATGATGACTCTCAAAATTGGTGAAGAGAATGAGCAGACTTCGATGGCGTACAAACATGCGCGTCGTCTGATAAAGCAACTCAAAATTAGACTCGACAGAGCGATGTTTTTGGCGATACAAAGCCTGCAGGATCAACGACAATTGCCCGGGCTTTTTATCGGCGGGAACGATATCTCCCAGTTTATCGGAAAAAGTAATCAGCCCCGCCTTGTCGTGTTTTAACAAGACAATGTTGAGCAGCGCCAAAGAAGCATTAATTGCGTAATCCAGCAGGCTCAGCCCCTCAAAAGGCATGTGCATGATGCGGCTTTTGTCAATCACGCAATAGATAGGCTGGGAGCGTTCTTCCTGGTATTGGTTTACCATCAGGCGGTGGCGCCGGCCCGTGGCTTTCCAGTTGATGTGGCGATAATCGTCGCCTTTTACATACTCCTTGATTTGGTCGAATTCGTAGCTGTGGCCAATGCGCCTCACCTTGCGAATGCCCGCCGACATGCCCGAGCGGTCAAAGGCCAAAAAAGCATAGCGCTTCATCTGAATGATGGAGGGATAAACCGGCAGGGCTGCCGGCTCCTCCAGGCTAAACCGCCTTTGTATCAATCCCAACGGGCCCGAAATAAAAGCGTGTAAAGCGCCAAACTCGTAATGCCCCCGCTCTAAAGGCAACAATTGGTAAGACAATTTTTTTCTTTCGGCTTTCGCCAAATGCGTTTGCAACAGAAAGTCCCGTTTTTGAAACTGCACGGGCAGCTCGTCAATCAGCTCCAATCGCACATCAAAGGGCAAAAGATTTTCCACTTCGATGTAAACGCTGTTGGGGTCGCTCAGTGAAAAAACCTTCGGCAAGCGGCGCTCCAACTCCAGGGGCTTGCGCTGCCCGAAAAGCATGCTGGCATCAGCCATGAGCAGCAAGAGCAGTACAATCGTCAGGGCACGGGCCAACACAAACAAAACAGGCGTAAAAAAGCCACCCACAAACAACAGAATGAGCCCTGCCATCACCGCAAAAAAGCGGCGGGTCAGATAAATATTCCGCCAAAAGTCCAGGAATCCCATCAGCGCGGCACTTCGATTTGTTCGAGAATTTCGGCCACGACCTGCTCTACCCGAAGGCCTTCCATCTCGCGCTCGGGCGTGAGGATGATGCGGTGCTGCAGGGCCAGGTAAGTAACCTCCCGAATGTCATCGGGCGTAACGAAATCCCGCCCGTTCAAACCGGCCAGGGCCTTGGCAGCTTTCATCACCGTCAGCGAAGCGCGGGGCGAAGCGCCGAGGAACAAATCGGGATGCTCGCGGGTCTTATGCACCACCTCCGCGATGTACGAAAGCAAATCGCGGCGGATGTAGATTTTCTCGATCAGCGAGCGATATTTCAGGATGTCTTCAACGCCCAAAACCGGCTGCACTTCCTCCTGTACACGGCTGTCAAAATCCGATGCAAAGCGATGAAGAATGGCCTTTTCCTCATCCAAATTGGGATAATCGGCCTTGAGCATAAAGAAAAAGCGGTCGAGCTGTGCCTCCGGCAGGCGATAGGTACCCTCCTGCTCAATGGGGTTTTGCGTAGCAATAACAAAAAACAACTCTCCCAAGGGGTAGGTAACACCATCTACCGTGGCCTGATGCTCCTCCATGACCTCAAAGAGGGCCGACTGGGTCTTCGCCGGCGCGCGGTTGATTTCGTCAATCAGCACCAACTGTGCAAAAATGGGGCCCGGTACAAAAGAAAAATCGCTTTCCTTCATGTTGAAGACCGTTGTACCCAACACATCGCTGGGCATGAGGTCGGGCGTAAACTGCAGGCGTGAAAACTCCAGCTTCAGGCTGCGCGCCAACATCCTGGCAATCAGGGTTTTGGCTATGCCGGGCACGCCCTCAATCAACACATGCCCTCCGGCAAAGAGCGCTACCAGCAACTGATCAATTAAATCGTACTGACCGATAATGACCTTTTGCATTTGCGTGCGCACCGTTTCAGCAGCATCCTGCAAGGGGCGTAAATCCAGGCGCGTACCCGTCCAATGCTCATCCGGCTCATACGGGGAAGGCGAGGAAAACTGTTCCTCCATGGGTTGTTCAAATTCTTCAGGCATAATTTCGCTTTTCGTTCTTGTAAAATTCCTGTAGCAACTTATACAAACTCACCAAAGTTACTTCCGAAAAATAAGAAGAGTTTTCGATTTTTTGCCTCAGTGAGAATATCTTCTGAATGAGCTCCGGAGATACGCCGGAGCGGCTGGCCAGGGTCTCGGCCAGCCCCGGCCTGTCCTGTAGCAGGGAAAGCTGATAATGTCTGTGTACATAGCCCGACCAAAGGCGCAGCATCTCCATAGCCAGTTGCCGGTGATCGCCCCTTAAAAAA
>JALVES010000283.1 GCA_027030635.1 Saprospiraceae bacterium
CCGCGACGGCGCCCTCGGAAAAAGCGGCAGCCTGCTCGAAGGGCTGCTGCATGAAGCCCTGAAAGACGAGTACTACCGCCGCCCCGCCCCCAAATCCCTGAGCAACCAGTGGGTGCAGCAACAGGCCCTGCCCCGTTTTCTCAACGCCCCTGCCCCCGTAGCAGACCGCCTGCACACGGCCTGCCACTTCCTCGCCCGACTGCTGGCCGATCAACTGCAACAGACCTTCGAGCTCAGCGATGGCAAAGCCCGCAAGCTGTTCCTCTCAGGCGGAGGAGCACACAACGCCTTCCTGCGCGACTGCCTGCAACGAGCCATTGCCCCTCTCAACTTTTCCCTGCATCTGCCCAAACCGGAGATTATTGACTTCAAAGAGGCCATCCTCATGGCCCTGGCCGGCATGCTGCGCCTCGAAGGCGTCCCCAACTTCCTGCCGGAAACCACCGGTGCGCGTGCAGCAGCGGTTGGAGGAGTGGTTTTTCAGCCTGCTTCTGTTATAGCCAAAGAAGTCCTTTTAGATGATGAAAGCCGGAAAGTTCCTTAGGGCTTTCTTGCAAAGTCGCCCTTAATTTGTAAGCAAAAAACTTTTGCTAAGCGCTGCCCTGAGTGAAATGATAGCCCTGTGAATCCTTTACATTTTCTGGCCTGCCCCACTGCCGGGTGAGCGAAGTCGAACTCCCCTCTAACTCCCTGCCTGCCGGTGTCCCGGCAGCAGGCAGGCCCAAATGGGGAAAACCGCCACCCGCAAAATGCAAAGGAGTTGTGCTAAAACAATCGTTCATTAAGTTTTTGACCACCTGCCTCCTTTGGAAAACAGATTGTCAAGTTGAACTGGCTTAAAAATCCGCGGGAACCCGCGTCATCCGCGTCATCCGCGTTCTATCACGTCCCTATTGGCTGCCTCCCGAGCCGACCCCATAGGATAAGCGAATCTTCAAAATCCGCTCCCCGATCTTCCGCATTGGCTCCAGCCTGCCTGCAAAATGCAAAGGAGTTGTGCTAAAGGATTTTAAAGTCCAGCCTCCCTCAAAGCAAAGCCCTCAACCTAAACTGCACTTTAAGCGTCTGCTCTCCCCGTTTGATGCGCAGGCGGATTTTTTTGCCGCTGCGCTTTTCAAACAGCGCGTGCAGGCCGCTGAGCGACCAGAGGTCGGCAGTGCGGCCATTGATCCATTTGAGGCGGTCTCCCGGCAAGATGCCTGCTTCGTCTGCCGGGGAGCCGGGGACTACGGCTTTTACCACAAACTCGGTAAGCGATTTGCCCCCGGCCATAATGACCAGACCGCTTTTGTCGTAGCGGAAGGGCGTTTTGAAGCTGCGGTTGGGGCGCAGGTAGAGTTTTTTATGGGGATAATCAATGATGACGGTAAATCGCCGGAGGAGTTGGTTGCCGAGGATGCCCTCGCGCATGTTGAGGTAAGAGGTATCCGCAGCCTCTGAAAGGAACTGATAATTGACCAGCACCTGCTCTAAGGAGTAAGGCCCCAGTTCAAGAGCTCCCATACGACTGACATAACCTTCGAGATAGCCACCCAGGCCCCGGCCGATGTTGGCCGGCAGCCAGTTTTCCGGAGGGGTGAAAGAGCTGTCGCGATGATAGTGCAACAACAGCGGCAGCCCGGCGCCCGTATCCAACAAAAGGTGCTTTTTGACGCGGCTGCTGTCGGGCATTTGAAGAGTAACGTCCACATAAGGCTTGCGGCGGGAAATGCGCAGGTCTATTTCCGCAAAGCTCTTCGGCGGCTTAAAGTACTCCGGCCGGATGAGCGTCAGCATCTTAGTGCGGTAGTCAATCTTGACGACGTACTTGTCGAAAACTGCCGCCCCGAGAATGCCCTGCACCTCCACGCCCGTAGCTTCCTCAAAACTGAAGTAATCTTCCTCCAGCACCAGCATGGAGTAGTTGGCCACATTCAACTCATCTATCCGCAGGTGGATGTTGCGAATGACCAACGCATACAAATCGGTATTCATATCCGACCCTATAATCGGCAGCCGCTTGACGTAGGGCACCTGCAAGATGTCGGTAACCTCCCGCTTGAGCAAGACCGTCTGCTCCGAGCCGGTATCAAAGATGAAGCGCAGCGGGAAGGTGCCATTAAACACCACGCGCAAGATGATGAGGTCGTTCTCATACTCAAAGGGAATGCTGATGCGCCCAAAATCCTCCCGCTTCAAACCGGCATCCCCGGGGATTTGCCCGGGCAAACGCTCGGGCGGCTGCGCCGGTAACAACACAGAGCAAAAGAGCAGGAGAAAGAGGGTGTGCTTCCACATGGGGGTAAGATAGGGAATTGAATGGAGAATGGAGAATGGAGAATGGAGAATGTGGAACGCTTCGCGTTCTAATGTGGGCGCTTCGCGCCTAATGTGGAACGCAAGCGTTCTAATGTGATTTTACGCTCGCTTCGCATCGCGTGGGGGCAATTCCCCGCTTCCCCCGCTTTCACCGATTCCCCCGATTCAACCGATTTCACCGCTTTCACCGATTTCACCAATTCAACCACTTTAACAGACAACGAACAACCGACAGCTGTCAAACAGGCCGGCTCGGGGATCTTCCTTGCGTCAGCTCCCCGATCCTCTTATTGTGCAACACCTAACGGACA
>JALVES010000284.1 GCA_027030635.1 Saprospiraceae bacterium
GGGCTTCGACATAAGCTGATATAGCTTTCAAAGTCTGGTCAATCATCGTGTCGAGGTTTTTGTAGGTGATAGGGGTTTTGGGGCGCTCAGCCACCGGGCCTCGGCATAAGCCGATATGGCACTCAAAGTCTGTTCAATCATAGAGACTGGTTTTTGGGAATAAAACACTGGATAAGGAGTAGAGGTTTTTAGTATAGTGGTTTATTCAGAATTGCTTAATGGCATTGCCAATGATGCGGGTTATGCGTTTCTCTTTATTTCTCGCGAAGGCGCAAAGAGCCGAGAGTTCTTTTGGAAAGTGTAATTCAACATCCGTAGCGATTTCTCTCTGCAAGATTCGGTTAAAAAGACGCTAAGAAGTCCATCTCCAAGCGTGATTGAGTTACGTTTGGCGAGCCCGTCACGCGTCATGCGTTACGTTCATCACGATCGTCACGTTCGTCACGATTTGGTAGGTCATTAAGCAAAAAAAGCGTATTTTTGTCGTGCTTTGATATAACGAAAGAGCATTTTATGATTATCAGGATTCACAAGGAGGGGAGGAAGATCATTTTTTGGACGGCGGTGGCATCCGTTGTTTTGAGTCTTTTGGCAGATGTCTTTTTCCCTGGGATTGTTTCAGGAGTGATTACGTTTTTCACGGTTTTCTTTTTGGCGGTGGTGATGTTTTTCAGGAATCCGAGGAGGGAGTTGATGGTGCCGGATGACAGTTGCATTTATGCTCCGGCGGATGGCAAGATTGTGGCTATTGAGGAAGTTGAGGAGGAGGAGTATTTTAAAGAAAGGCGTTTGCTGGTGTCTATTTTCATGTCGCCTGCGAATGTGCATGTCAATAGGAATCCCGTTGGCGGGAAGGTGAACTACTTTAAGTATCATCCGGGCAAGTATTTGGTGGCCTGGCATCCGAAATCTTCGGAGGAGAATGAGCGGACGACCATCGTCATAGATACGGGCGAGGTGGAGATTTTATGTCGCCAGATTGCAGGAGCTATGGCCAAGCGCATTGTCAATTATCTGAGTACGGGCGAGGAAGTCGTACAGGGGCAGGATATGGGCTTTATCAAATTTGGTTCCCGCGTGGATCTCATTTTGCCGCTTCATGCTATTGTGGAAGTAGAATTGGGCCAGAAGGTGAAGGGGAACCGAAGTGTTATTGCGCGTTTGCCTTGAGGCAAAAAAAGAGGCGCAAAGCGCCTCTTTTTTTATTGCTCAGGTTTCATCTGTGGGAAGAAGAGTACTTCCTGGATGGAGTGCTGGTTGGTCAGGAGCATGGCGAGGCGGTCAATGCCTATGCCGAGGCCTGAGGTGGGGGGCATGCCGTATTCTAAGGAGCGGAGGAAGTCTTCATCCAGTGCCATGGCTTCTTCATCACCCCGGGCGGCCAGTTTGAGTTGGTCTTCGAAGCGTTGGCGTTGGTCTATGGGGTCGTTGAGCTCTGTGTAGGCGTTGGCGATTTCTTTGCCGTTGATGAAGAGCTCGAAGCGCTCTACGAGGCCGGGTTTGCTGCGATGCTTTTTGGCCAGGGGCGTCATTTCTATGGGATAGTCGGTGAGGAAGGTTGGTTGGATGAGGTGTTTTTCGACTTTTTCGCCAAAGATTTCGTCTATGAGTTTGCCTTTGCCCATGGAGGGGTCCACTTCTATGTGGAGCGATTTACACGTTTGCCGCAAGGCATCTTCATCCATTTCACTGACATCTATGCCTGTGTATTTTTCGATGGCTTCGAACATGCTGATGCGTTGGTAGGGGCCGGCGAAGTTGATGGTGTGCTCGCCCACTTGCACTTCGGTGCTGCCGGTAACTTCACGGGCTACGCGTTCGAGGCATTCTTCGACCATGTTCATCATCCAGATGTAATCTTTGTAGGCCACGTAAATTTCCATGGAGGTGAACTCGGGATTGTGGGTGCGGTCCATGCCTTCGTTGCGGAACATTTTTCCGAATTCATAGACGCCGTCGAAGCCTCCGACGATGAGTCTTTTGAGGTAGAGTTCGTTGGCGATGCGCAGATAGAGGGGGATGTCGAGGGTATTGTGATGTGTTTTAAAGGGGCGGGCTGCGGCGCCGCCGTGGATGGGTTGCAGGATGGGCGTCTCCACTTCGAGCCAGCCGTGTTCGTTGAAGTAGTTGCGCATGGATTGGATGAGTTTGCTGCGCTTTTTGAAGATTTCGCGGACTTCGGGATTGACGATGAGGTCCACATAGCGTTGGCGGTAGCGGAGTTCGGGGTCGGTGAATGCATCGTAAACATTGCCTTCATCATCGCGTTTGACGACGGGCAGAGGGCGCAGAGACTTGCTGAGGAGTTTGAGTTCATTTACATGTACGGAGGTTTCTCCGGTTTTGGTTTTGAAGACGCGGCCTTTCACGCCGATGATGTCGCCGAGGTCGAGCAATTTTTTGAAGAGGGTGTTGTAGAGGGTTTTGTCTTCGCCCGGGCAGATTTCATCGCGATTGATGTAGAGTTGGATGCGGCCGGATTCGTCTTGCAATACGGCGAAGGAGGCCTTGCCCATGATGCGTCGTGCCATGAGCCGGCCGGCGAGGCTGACTTCCTGAAAGTTGTTTTTTTCAGGATCGTATTGCTCGAGAATTTCTTTGGCATGGGCATTTACATCCCAGCCTTCGGGGGGGTAGGGGTTGATGCCGAGCTCAATGATTTTTTGCAGGTTTTCCCTGCGCACGATTTCCTGTTCACTTAGTTGCACGTTGTATGGTTTTGCTTTTTGCTTGAGTAGTTTGCGGCAGTAAGCCGTTTAAATTACCGTAAATGAAGAGCAAAGATACAAATTTCGCTATCTTTGCTACCATGACCGGTACCGGAGTACTTAAGTGCATTTCATGAAGCGAGCCATTGTACAGATAGGAAGTGAGACCTATTCTGCTGATTTGGAGAGGGGCTATGACCTTTCCATACCGTTGCGGAGAGGGGCTGAGCAGGTCAATTGCTTTTATGCGCCTCCTTATCGGGCGGAGCCCGTAGTGGCGGGCGATTTTACGGGCAGTGTGGAGGCCGGGGCGCCGGTTAATTTTTTTAATGTACACATCAATCCACATGGGAATGGCACGCATACGGAATGCGTGGGGCACATAGCCGAACGGCAGTTTGCCATTCACGATTGCTTAAAACAGTTTTTCTTTGCGGCGGAATTGGTGAGCGTGTATCCACAGCGGCAGGAGGATGGAGACAGAGTGATTACTGTGGAGCAGATGCGGGCCTTATTTGGCGAAAGCCCGTTGAAAACAGAAGCTTTGATTTTGCGAACGCTGCCGAATGAAGAGGGCAAGTTGCATCGGTCTTATTCGGGTACCAATCCGCCTTACTTAGAGGCAAAGGCCGTAGATTGGCTGGTGGAGGCGGGAGTGCGGCATTTGTTGCTGGATTTGCCGTCTTTGGACAGAGAGGAAGATGGCGGGAAGCTGGCTGCTCACAAGGCTTTTTGGAAATACCCGCATACGGAAGAGGCGGGAAGGTTGGACTGTACCGTGACGGAGATGATTTATGCAGCGAGTGAACTGCCGGACGGTTTGTATTTGCTCAATTTGCAAATCATCAGCTTAGATATAGATGCCAGCCCGAGTAAGCCGGTGGTGTATCGCTTAGAGAAGGAAGCGTGATTTTTACAATTTAGAAACCATGTACACACAGGAGCAGGAGCGATATTATTACGATTTGTCTCGCAAATTTCTCGAAGAGAAGGAGTTGCCTAAGGGTGCGGCTGCGGAGGAAGAGATGCGCGAGTTGGAAGACTTGTTGCGTTATCACGAGTGGCGCTATTACGTGAAGGACGACCCCGTTATCAGTGATTATGAGTATGATTTGTTGATGAAGCGCTTGCAGGCTTTGGAGGAGGCCTGGCCCGAGTATGCTTCGGCGGATTCGCCTACGCAGCGGGTTTCTTCGGATTTGACGGAGGATTTTCCCACGGTGGAGCATTTGTTTCCGCTTTTGTCTTTGGCGAACTCCTATGAGGCGGGAGATTTGAGGGAGTTTGATGCCCAGGTAAAGCGTTTGTTAAATTTGCCGGAAGGCGAGCAGATAGAATATGCCGTGGAGCCCAAATTTGACGGCAGCAGCCTGGGTGTTGCTTATGAGAATGACCGCCTGAGTTGGGCTGCTACGCGGGGGGATGGCATTATGGGAGAGGAAATTACGGCCAATGCGCGGGTCATTCGTTCCATACCTTTGAAGGCTGCTTTTTCGGAGAAGGGCATTTTTCGGGCGGAAGTGCGTGGAGAGGTTTTGATACGCAAAGATGAGTTTGTGAAAATTAATGCCGAGCGGGAGGAGCTGGGAGAACCGTTGTTTGCCAATCCGCGCAATGCTGCTGCCGGCAGTTTACGGATGAAGGACCCGAAGGAAGTGGCGAGGCGGCGACTGGTGTTGATTGCTTACCGCCTGGGTTATGTGGGGGATGAAGGCGGGAATGCTTTACCGATTCCCTTTGAGCGTCATTCGGAAGCTACGGCCTGGCTGTCTGAGCTGGGTTTCAGGACGCCCCGGCAGCCGGAGGAGCTCAAAGTTTGCAAGGGGATTGAGGAGGCCATTGCGCATTGTGAGGCTTGGGAGGAAAAGAGAGATGCCTATCCTTTTGAAATAGACGGGATGGTTTTGAAGATCAACCGCTATGATTTGCAGGAGCGTTGTGGTTATACAGCTCATCATCCTCGTTGGGCGATTGCGTATAAATTTAAAGCGAGGCAGGCCACGACACGTTTGGTGGCGGTGGAGTTTCAGGTAGGGCGCACGGGTGTGATCACGCCTGTGGGTAAGTTGGAGCCGGTATCTTTGGCAGGGGCGACGATTTCTTCGGTTTCTTTGCACAATGAGGATTTTATCAGGGAGCGGGATTTGCGTATTGGTGATAAAGTGTTGTTAGAGCGGGCGGGAGATGTGATTCCCTATGTGGTTAAGGCCTTGACGGATGTGAGGGATGGGAGTGAGAAGCCGATCGTTTATCCGGAGTTTTGTCCGGTGAATGATACCGACGAGCCTGTGCGTTTGGTGCGCAGGGCGGGTGAGGCTGCCTGGCGTTGTCCGGCTTGTGTGTGTGGGAAGCAGACTTTGCGGAAGTTGGTTTTTTTCGTTTCGAAAGACGGGATGGATATAGACGGTTTTGGGGAGGCTATGGTGGAGCGCTTTTACGAGCAGGGGTGGTTGCGCAATTTTGCGGATGTATATCGTTTGCCCTATGAGGAGATCGAAAAGTTGGGTGGTTTTGGAAAGAAATCGGTAGAGAATTTGCGGGTAGCTGTGGAGAAGTCGAAGAACAATCCGCTGCATCGTTTGTTGCAAAGTTTGTCTATTCATCAGGTAGGTCCCAAGGTGGCGAAGTTGTTGGCAGCGCGGGTAAAGGACGTTTTTGAGTTGGCAGAGTGGGATGAAGAGCGTTTTAAAGACATTTCGGAAATAGGCCCCATCATTGCGCAAAACGTGATGGAGTTTTTCCGTCGGGAAGAAAATTTGCGCATTTTGCGCGAATTGCAGGAATTGGGCGTTAATGTAAAGCGCAGTGAGGAGGATTTACCTCCGGCTGAGCGCACGGGGCCTTTGGCGGGGAAGACGATTTTGTTTACCGGTGCTTTGCAGCAGATGAGCCGGAAAGAGGCCAAGGCGCTGGCCGAGCGGGCAGGGGCCAGGGTGTTGAGCGGTGTGAGTTCTAAATTGAATGTTCTCGTAACGGGTGAGAAACCCGGATCGAAATTGCGCAAAGCCCGGGAGTTGGGCAGTGTGGAAATATGGACTGAGAAGGAATTTTTGGACCACATTTCTTCCTGAGTAATTCTATGGCGTTCCCAGGCTACTTCGTTTTGAAAGTGTTAAACAAAAGATTATGCGATTTTTTCCTTTGATGATTTTTCTTTGGTTTTTTAATCCTTTGGCCCGGGCTCAGCACAAGACGCATCTGGAGGTGCGTTTTACGCAATGCGAGCCCAAAAAGGATTTTTTGTATTTGTATTCTTTCAATGGCTTTTCTTTTGAGCAGGAGCAGCGTTTGCCGATTTCCGGGGACACGCTGGAGTTGGAGATGGATTTACCCGAAGTGCGTTTTTATTACGTCGGCACGGGCGCCAACAACTTAAAGCCCGTCATTTTGGGTTTTGACGAGGAGGTGGTGATGGAGGGCAATTGCGCCCGCATGAGGTATGCGCGTTTTCCGGAGGGAGGCGTGAATGCCGATTACGAAAAGTTGAAGGCCGATTTAAATCGCTTGCGGGCGGCACATTCCCGTTTGGTGCAGGAGTACAATCAGGTGCAGCGGGATTCGGCCGCTGTGCAGGATGTGGTAGAGCGCATGGCTATGATTGATCGACAAAAATTGAATTTGCTGGAGCGCATGGAGAAGGAGAATCCCTATTTCGCGGAGATTGTCCGTCTGAATACTTATCTGAGCTTTCCGGCTCATGGCAGCAATTACGGGAGTGAGGTGCCCTATTTTTCGGAGGAGTATTTCAAATTTGTGGACTGGGGCAAGAGCGATTTGGACTACATGCCCTGGGTTTTTGAAGCCTGGAAGTCCTATGGAGAGACCATGTGCAATCTGGGATTGAATGCCAATTCGCATAAGGTTTATATACAGAAGCAATTGGATAAAATTCCTGCCGGTACGCGCCGCCGGCAATTGGCTTATGGCGGTCTGCTTTCTGCTTTGCAGCGGAAGAAGCATGTCAATTACATGTTTTTTGCCAAGCAATTTGTGGAAGAGTTTTCAGCCATATCGCCCAAGGCTGTCGCTCAGGTGCAACAGCAGATAAAGATGCTGGCTGCGACCATGCCGGGAGCTTTGGCACCGGATTTCACGGGTGTGGGGCCGGATGGAGATACGGTGCGTTTGAGCGATTTTCGGGGCAAAGTCGTGTTGATAGATTTTTGGGCGAGCTGGTGCGGGCCCTGCCGTCGAGAAAACCCCAATGTGGTGCGGGCCTATCAAAAATACAAGGACAAGGGCTTTGACATCATAGGCGTGAGTTTGGATCGCGATCGCAATCGCTGGATTTCGGCCATTGAGGCCGATGGCCTGGTGTGGCATCACGTTTCGGATTTGAAGGGCTGGAAGAGTGAGTTTGCTGCCTTGTACGGAGTGCGTTCCATTCCTCATGCCGTTCTTTTGGATCGCGAAGGGAGGATTGTGGCGATTCGTTTGCGGGGGGCGCAATTGGAAGAGTATTTGGAGGGGTTGTTGGAGTAGAGTTTAGCGTTTAGTGTTTAGCGTTTAGCGTTTAGTGTTTAGTGTGTTTAATTTTGGGTGATATGGAGTTTGTGTCTGAGGTTTTGATTGAGCGGAAGATTGAGGAGGTTTCTGCTTCGACGGAGGATGTTTTGTTTGCCTTTCGGCAAATGCAGCCGGTTTTGTATGCCTGGTTGATGTCGGAGCAGTTTCTTTTGTTGACGGAGGCGGAGCGTGAGCTTTTGCTTTTTACGGCTTTGGTGCTTTGGTCGGCCATTCGTGCGGGGGGTGGGGGTGAGGATTTGGTAGAGGAGAGGCAAATAGGTGAGATTGAGGAGCGAAACTGGGCTTTATGGGAGCAGACGGGAAGCGGGGCTTTCCGGCATCGTCTGGACCCCTTTTTTGAGGGTTATCCCCAGGAGGATTTGCTGGCTTATGTGGAGGACAGTCTGTTGTTGTCGGAGGAGCAAAAGGAGAATGAGTTGGGCGTTACGCCGGAAGGGCGGCCGTTGTTGTTTATCAGTCTGAAGACGCTGATAGATGTATTGATTGGGGAAGCCCCCGCATAGTGCAGAGGCTTCCGGATTACTTACTTCTTCACTTCGAAGGTAACTTTGACATTGACGCGGTACTTATCCACTTTGCCATTGCCTTTTACGGTAACGCTTTGGGATTGTACATAAGCGGAACGGATGTTTTTGACGCTTTTAGAGGCCTTTTTGAGGGCCTGGCAGGTAGCGTCTTCCCAACTCTTGTCAGAGTCGGCGAGGATTTCGATGACTTTTAAAATGGCCATTTGACAGTTGTTTAAGGGTTCGCAAATTGCTCCGGGGAGCTTTTCGGGGGCAAGATAGGGAATATTGGGGAAATCGGTTGAATCGGTTGAATTGGTTGAATTGGTTGAATTGGTTGAATCGGTGGAATTGGTTGTCGGTTGTCGGTTGTCGGTTGTTGGTTGTTGGTTGTTGGTTGTTGGTTGCGTTGGTTTATTGTTTGTTGTATGTGGTTGATTTTGGTGTTGTTTTTGTTGGCAAAGCGGGGCGGGCTGAAGCCCGCCTGCACGCTCAGCGGGTTTTAGCCCGCGGATACCCATGCCGAGGTCGCTGATACCATGCCGAGGTCGCGGAGCCGGGCGTTGGTCGGTGAAAGCGGCGGAATTGAATTTGAAAAAATGGTTTTGTTATGAACAGGTTTTTGATTTGGGTGATTTGGGGATTGTTGGCATTGGGTTTTGGGTCTGTGTCGGGTTGTCATCCTTTGGTTTGGGAGGTTTATGAGCGGGTGCAGGGGGAGGAGGGCAGGAAGCGGCCGGAGGCGTATTCCGGGATGCGGGATTATACTTTGTATGCTCCGGACCCTGCGCATCCTGAGCATACGCCGTTTAAGCACATTCGGGTGAACGTCCATTTTGTGAACAGTGCAGACAGCAGTATGAATTTCAATTTTCCGGAAGGGGTGGAGGAAGGCAGGCGTTTGGTGCGCAGCATGAACGCCTTGTTGTACGATAACCGCAAGCCATATTTGCCGAAAGGCAACAACATCCCCGCCCTGCCTTTGCGGTTTGATTTGGTTTTGAGTCCGCGGCCCGGTGACCCTGCGGATTCTACGGGTATTTACTTTCACTATGACGATGATTTGTACGATTACATCGCTTACGGGAAGGACATGAATCGCTCTGACAAAACTGTTGTGAGGCGTTATGGGGTGCAGTTGGATACGGTTTTGAACATTTTTGTTTTGGGTTTTAACAAGGACAGTCTGGTTTCGCCCACTTACAAGAAGCATCGGGTAGGCATTGCTTTGGGGGATGCTTTGAAAATGAACAGTTGGCGGCACTTGGAGGGCGGTTGTTGGGAGTCCGCCAAATTGGCGGTGCATGAGTTGGGGCATATTTTGGGTTTGCAGCACAGTTGGGGGAGGAATGACGGTTGTGATGATACGCCTCCGCACCCCAATTGTTGGAGTTGTGCTGAGCCGTCGCCTTGCGACACGCTTTGTTCGAACAATGTGATGTCGTACAACACTTATCAAAATTCCTGGACGCCCTGTCAGATTGGAAAGGTGCATTATCGCTTTGCCGATTTAAAATCCCGAACGCGTCGTTTTTTGGAGCCCGACTGGTGCGAGTGGCATGAGGACAAAACCATTTTTATACGGGATTCGATTCATTGGCAGAGCAGTCGGGATTTGTTGGGGGATGTGGTGATTGAGGCAGGGGGGATTTTGTATTTGCGTGATTGTCGCATTTCGTTGCCGGCGGGCGGGCGTATTGAGGTGCAGCCCGGGGGGAAATTGATTTTGGAGGATTGTTTGTTGCGCAACAGCTGTGGAGGTTCCTGGGGCGGTATTTACGTCGGGCGTAAAGGCAGTGTGAAGGGGGTGGTAGAGGAGCGCTGAGCTGTTTTACTGCTTGAGGAGTTGGTCTATTCGTTCGAACATTTTTTTTCGTTCCAGTTTTTCTTTGACCAGGCGGGGGGCTGCGGCGCGTTCGTTGCAATTTTCTATGGGGCAGCGTTCGCAGGTTTTGTTGACGATGGTGAGCGGGATATTCTGCAAGGGGAAGTTGAATTTTTTCCGGCTTTTTTTGTCGAGCAGGATGCCCAGTTCGATAGCGGCGAGGCGTCCTTTGGGGCGATAGGGCGGGCGGGCGATGGAGAGCAACAGGTATTCTTCGCGGGTGTTGTAAAATTGGACTCTGCGCAGGTCGGCCAGGGACGTTTTGCTTTTTTCGGAGATTTGTCGCCGGATGAGATGAATGGATGCCCAGCGCCGGCAGTAGTGTTCGTCGAGTTGATTGGCGTGGGGGTGGTGTTGCCGGTCGAGATGCAATTCTTTATCTACCTGGAAAATACCTCCTTTTTTTTTGCGATGGGGCAGGTAGAGCACGCGAATGAGGAAAATGTTTTTGAGACCAAAAGCCTGAGGCAGGAGGTTGGTAAGCCTTTGAAAAAACATTTCTCCTGTGGCGGGGTAACGGTAGAGCCATTGGAGCAGGTCTTCGGGCCCAAAGGTTTTTGCGTGCAGAAATTTTCGGATGTCTTTGGTCATTTCGCTTTTGGGCATGAGCAGGGCGGCGGAGAAATAGCCGGCTTTAAAATGGCTGAGGACGTGCTCGAAGGATTCCACTTTAAAGAGGGAGGCGGTGTAGGCGCGTTGGTGCAATTGCAGGAACTGGAACCCCAGCTCTTTGCCGATTTGAAAGGCGCGTTGGGTGGGGTTGAGGCGGCTTTGGATGAGCAATTGTCGTTTGTGGGGGATGCAGAGGGCTCGGACGCGATAGAGCTCGGGCCAGGGGTCGAGGCCGTTTTCGACGAGTTCGAAGCCAAACTCATGTTTGAGGATGCCCTGGAGTTTTTGGACGGGGTCTGCTCCTTGTCCGGGCCGGATTTCAATTTGGAATTCCTGCCGGAAGCGTTCGACTTCCCGTTCGAGTTCTTCGAAGTAGTTGTTGTGCATTTCGAGGTAGGCGCGCAGGGCTCCGAAATAGAAATTTTCTTCGCGCAGGGAGTAGTGGCGGGCGAGTTCTACGAGGGTGGAGATGAAGGCGGAAACCCGTTTGGGGGCCTGGGAGATGATGTCCACGACTTTATGCAGCTCGATGCCAAAGAGGTGGAAGGGTATTTCGCGCAGGAAGTTGGATTTGAGCAAGTCCTCCACGGGTTTCAGAGGGCCTTCGAGGGTGGGTTCTTGCAGTTCCTGCGGGGGTATGTTGAGGGCTTTCGCCAAATGGAGGAGCTTTTCGGGCTTGGGGTTTTTCTTGCCCTTTTCGATTTCGTTGAGGTAGGAGACGGAGAGGCCGGAACTGCGGGAAAGCTCCTGGAAGGAAAGCCCTTTGCGCAGCCGGTGGTGGCGTATTTTTAGGCCGAGGAGCAGGGGTTGTATGTCGGGTTTTGTCGCCATGCCGTAAAAATAGAATGTTTTAGCGAATTTTCGCAAAAAACAATGGCCGGCTTTGCCGGTTGAAGTGGAAATTTTTGCGTACTTTTGTAGCGATTTTGAACCCAAAAGAAATGCTTATGCTTTTTGATATAGATATGTTACGCAAGCACTATGAGAGCTTGCCCGGGCGGGTGGCGGAGGTTAAGAAAGTACTTCAAAGGCCTCTGACGCTGACGGAGAAGATATTATACACGCATTTACATCCGGAATCTCCTTTGCAGGATTACGAGCGGGGCAAAGATTACGTGTATTTTCGTCCTGACCGTCTGGCCATGCAGGATGCTACGGCACAGATGGCGCTGTTGCAGTTTATGCTGGCCGGGAGGGATTGCGTGGCAGCGCCTTCTACGGTACACTGCGATCATCTGATACAGGCGAAGTCGGGTGCGGAGCACGATTTGAAGGAGGCTTTGGATGTGAACTCCGAGGTCTATGAATTTTTGGCTTCTGCTTCCGAGAAATACGGCATTGGCTTTTGGAAGCCGGGAGCGGGCATCATTCACCAGATTGTGCTGGAGAATTACGCCTTTCCGGGAGGCATGATGATTGGCACGGATTCTCACACGCCGAATGCCGGCGGGCTTGGCATGGTGGCCATTGGCGTCGGGGGAGCTGATGCAGTGGACCTGATGGCTGATATGCCCTGGGAGTTGCTGATGCCGAAGGTGATTGGCGTCAGGTTGACCGGAGCGTTGCAGGGGTGGACTTCACCCAAGGATGTGATTCTGAAGGTAGCTGGTATTTTGACGGTTAAGGGAGGCACGGGCGCCATCATCGAATACTTTGGCCCGGGCGCTCAGTCGCTTTCGGCCACGGGTAAGGGTACGATTTGCAATATGGGCGCTGAAGTCGGGGCGACGACCTCGCTGTTTGGATATGACGAGGCGATGGGGCGTTATCTCAGCGCTACGGAGCGTGCCGAGGTGGCAGAGATGGCGCAGGCCGTTCAAGAGCATTTGACGGGTGATCCCGAGTGTTATGACAATCCGGAGCGTTTCTTTGATCGGGTGATTGAGATAGACCTTTCCACTTTGGAGCCGCACATCAATGGTCCTTACACGCCGGATTTGGCCTGGCCTATTTCGAAATTTGCGGAAGCGGTAGAGAAAAACGAATATCCCGCTTTGTCGGCTTGTTTGATTGGCTCCTGCACGAACTCTTCTTATGAGGACATCACGAGGGCGGCCTTTGTGGCGAAGCAGGCTGAGGAGAAGGGTTTGAAGGCCAAGGTTGAGTTTACGGTTACGCCGGGTTCGGAGATGATTCGGGCGACTATGGAGCGCGATGGTTATTTAAAGGTTTTTGAGAATATGGGGGGGATTGTTTTGGCCAATGCCTGTGGCCCTTGTATAGGGCAGTGGGCGCGGCACACGTCTGAGCCCAATTCCATAGTTACTTCTTTCAACCGCAACTTTGCCAAGCGCAATGACGGCAATCCCGAGACGCGGGCTTTTGTGGCTTCGCCGGAGATTGTTACCGCTTTGGCCATTGCCGGAGATTTGAGGTTTAATCCGATGACAGACACCCTGGTGAATGATGCAGGCGAGGAGTTTAAGCTGGAGCCGCCGCAGGGCGTAGAGTTGCCTCCACAGGGATTTGCGGAGGGCGATTCCGGTTATGTTCCGCCGGCTGAAGATGGCAGCAAAATAGAGGTGAAGATTAAGCCGGATTCTGAGCGCTTACAGATGTTGAAGCCCTTTGAGCCCATAACACCTGAGCAGTTGAGGGGCATGCGCCTGCTCATCAAAGCGAAGGGCAAGTGTACGACCGATCACATATCTATGGCCGGCCCCTGGTTGAAATATCGCGGGCACTTAGAGAACATCTCCAACAACTGCTGCATTGGAGCGATCAACTATTTCAACGATCAGGCCAATAGCGTACTGAATTTTGTGAAGAACGAATACATGCCCGTGCCGGAATCGGCCAAGGTCTATAAGCAGGCGGGTATAGGTACGGTCATTGTGGGTGAAGAAAACTATGGCGAGGGTTCTTCCCGCGAGCATGCCGCCATGGAGCCGCGCTTCCTCGGCGTGAAGGCCGTTATCGTCAAGTCTTTTGCCCGCATTCACGAGACCAATTTGAAGAAACAGGGAATGCTGGCGCTGACTTTTGTAAATCCCTCTGATTACGACCTCATCCGTCAGGATGACCTCATTGACATTCTGGGCTATGAGAACATGGCTCCCGGCAAGAACTTAGAGGTCGTCTTGCATCATGCCGATGATACGGAAGACCGCTTCGAAGTGAAGCATACCTACAACGAAACGCAAATAGAATGGCTGCGTGCAGGTTCTGCATTGAATAAAATACGCAGGGATCTGGCAGCCGTTTAGAACCTGAGAAGGGCAAGGCTGCAAGCCTTGCCCTTTTTACTTTTTAAAAGAGAAGGCCATGGCAAAAAAACAAATGAAGGCAAAAAAGACCTTTTTGGTCAGCACCAACGGGCAGTATAGCAAAAACGGAAAGCCGGCGAAAAAATCAGAGAAGAAATCCAAAAAGAAAGCCGGCAAATATATCTCTATAGATGAGCTGGTAAAGCTCAAATCCCAGAAAGACCTGATCAAGTTGTTTAAGGCTAAGGGGAGTGAACGGGAAGTGAGGGTGCAGAAAATTTTGCGCACCATTACCTATGAGCAGGAGTTGCAGCGCCTGCAGGTGGAGTTGGTGAAGATGCAGCGTTGGGTGCAGGAGCAGGGCAAGCGGGTTGCGATTTTATTTGAGGGCAGAGATGCTGCCGGCAAAGGCGGGGCCATCAGGCGTTTTACCGAGCATTTGAATCCCCGCGCCATGCGCGTGGTAGCTTTGCCAAAACCCACGGAAATGGAACAGGGGCAGTGGTACTTTCAGCGCTACGTCAATCAACTGCCGAATAAGGGAGAGATCGTTTTCTTCGACCGCAGCTGGTACAATCGAGCCGTGGTAGAGCCTGTGAATAAATTCTGCACCAAAGAGCAATATCAGCGCTTTTTGCGCCAAGTGCCGGAATTTGAGCACATGCTTTATGAAGACGGCATTATGCTCATCAAGTTTTGGTTTTCCATCTCCAAGGAGGAGCAGAAGCGTCGTTTTGCAGCGCGTCGCCAGAATCCTTTGAAGCAGTGGAAAATCAGCCCGGTGGACCAGCGTGCGCAGAAGTTGTGGGACAAATACACCCGTTACAAGGAGGAGATGTTCAGCAAGACGCACACTTCTTTCAGCCCCTGGATCATCGTCAAGGCCAACGACAAGAAGACGGCACGCTTAGAGAGCATCAAATACGTGCTAAAGACGGTTGGCTATCGGGAAGGCGCTGCTTTTGAGTTTTTTCCGGACCCCGAGGTGGTATATCGCTTTCACCGCGGCAGTGAGCAAATTGATTGACATGTGATCAGGGCATTTCTTTTTCTTCTCTGTGTGGTTTTGTTGGGCTATTTGCCGGAGCAGGGCGATTTTGCTTTGATTGCGGTTTTGTATGGCAGTGCTTTCCTGCTGTATTTTTGGGTGGTTTTAGAGGTAGAGAGAGGCGCTTTGAGCGGGGGGCAGTTGTTGGGGCAGCAAAGAGCATTTAGGTTTGACCTTGTGCCCTGGATGTGGGTGGCTGTGTTGGCGCGTTTTGCTCTTTTGTGGGCCATGCCGAATTTATCTGATGATGTGTATCGCTTTATTTGGGACGGGCGGCTTGGCGCTCAGGGCTTGGATGTTTTTGCGCATCTGCCTGCCTGGTATATGGAGGAGGGGCATGAGGTGAGGGGCTTGACGCGGGAGCTTTTTGAGCAGCTCAACTCGCCGGAGTATTTCACGATTTACCCGCCGGTGGCGCAGGCTGTTTTCAGGCTGGGAGCCTGGCTTTTTCCGGAGAGCATTTATGGGAGTGTTTTGGTGCTGCGCATTTTTTTGCTGCTTTGCGAGTTGGGCAGTTTGTATTTGTTGCCTTTGATTTTGAGGCGTTTGCAATTGCCGAAGGAGCGCGTTTTGCTGTATGCGCTCAATCCGTTGGTGATCGTGGAGATTAGCGGCAATTTGCATTTTGAGGGGGCTATGGTTTTCTTCTTTTTGCTCTTTGTATGGGCGTGGTTGGAGGCGCGTCGCGGTTTGGCTGCTCTGGCCATGTCTTTATCCATAGGCGCCAAGTTGTTGCCTTTGATGCTGCTTCCGCTGCTGGCAGCGCGGATGTGGGAGGCTTCTTTTTGGCTTCGGCCGCAGGGGCCTGAGGCGGAGAACGAGATGGCCGGAGGAAGGGCTTTCAGATGGAGGGCTGTGCTTTGGTTTTTAGTACTTGGCTTCTTTTTACTGCTCTTGTTTTATCCCTTTATGGGGCCGTTTTTTGCGCAGCATTTTGGCGAAAGCCTGGATTTGTATTTCAGGAGGTTTGAGTTTAATGCTTCTGTTTACTATCTGCTGAGGTGGCTTCGGTATCTGCAATTGGGGTACAACGACATTCATCGGCTGGGGCCTTTGTTGGGGCTGGTGGTGGCTGCGGGTATTTTGGGGATGGCCTTGTGGTCGTTGCGCAGGCGGTTTTTGACGATGGAGGAGGGCGTACTTTTCTTTTTGCGGCAGTCGTTGTGGGCTTTTGTGCTGTATTTGGGCCTGGCGACCATTGTGCATCCCTGGTATTTGGCGATGCCGGTTTTGCTGGCTGTTTTTGGTGGCTGGCGCTTTCCGCTGTGGTGGTCTTACGCCATTACGTGGACGTATATCAACTACAGTTATCCGGTTTACCGCGAAAATCTGTGGGTGGTGGGTCTGGAATACAGCTCGGTATTGCTGTTTATGCTGTGGGAGTGGCAAAGGCAAAAAAAAGAGGCCAAGGCGGGCGCCCCGGCCCCTGATAAACACCTAAAACCCTAATTCAGTGCGTTGGCGCTGAATTAGGGGGCAGCAGAGTGAGCTGCTGCCGTATGGTATAGCTTGTAGCTACAATATGTTTTGAGGAGGAGATTTTGTTCGGTTTTTGGGCAAAAAAAAAAAGAGGCTCAGCAGGGCTGAACCTCTTTTTTTGCTTTCGAAATCCTTACTTGATTTTGATGGATTTCGGAGGAATGGGTTTGGCTTCCTCTTTCTTCGGCAGGTGGATGTTCAGGATGCCATTTTTGTAAGTAGCATCAACCTTCTGCGTATCCACGGATTCAGGCAATTGGAAGGAACGCTTGAATTGCATGTAGTTGAATTCGTAGCGACGCCAGTTTTGGTCTTCTTCTTTTTCTTCCACCTCTTTGTTGACTTCTACATGGAGGACGCCGTCTTCTACATAGACGTTGAAGTCACTTTTCTCCAGACCGGGAGCAGCAACCTCCATGATGAATTCGTCATCGGTTTCACGGATGTTCACAGCAGGTTGAGAGAAGCGGGGCATCACTTTGTTAGAGGCGACTTCCGTGCCGAAGAAATCATTGATCAGGTTGCTCCATTCGTTGAGCACGGGATCAATTACACCGGGATTGAAACGTACGAGTGCCATAGTTCTTTATTTTTTAGGTTAGACAAATCAAGTTTGTTTTCACCCGACATTTATCAAAGGGCGTACCAATGTGGGGAGGCTGCCATTTTTTCACGGAACATTGTTTTTTTAGGGAGGGTTGACGGTCAAAATGGCGCATTGAGGTGACGGAATGGCATTATTGGTGGAATTGGTGGAAGCGGGGGAATTGGTGAAATCGGGGGAATCGGGGGGGATCGTTTATTGTTTATCGTGTATCGTGTATCGTTTAT